>NZ_JBNXVP010000046.1:0-52154 GCF_050565645.1 Leptolyngbya sp. AN10 | reverse complement strand
ATCTGCGTGCCTTAACTCGCTACTTATTGTTCGAGAATTGGGATCATTTGCTGACCTTTATGATTGAAGGACTGGAGTTAGAAGTCCCGCCCAACTCCAGTTGATTTTTCATAATGAGAATTGCTGGTAGATTCTGGCGGGGAAATTTAGAGAGTGCGATCGTACTTTTCCGTTACGACCTTCAGATCGCTTGTATAGTTGGAAAACATCTCTCTACACCAGGGCTTTTCGTCCTTCAAGATTTACCGTTCCTATGTTGCTTGCGAATCGATATCAGATTGTACGAATGTTGGGCGAAGGCGGGTTTGGACAAACCTTTCTGGCTGAAGATCTCCAGATGCCTTCTAAACGCATTTGTGTGATTAAACAACTCAAGCCAATGGCAACAGAGAGCGCCGTTTACCAAGTCGTACAAGAACGGTTCCAGCGAGAAGCAGCAATTCTAGAAAGGTTGGGAGAAGATCACCCGCAAATCCCAAAACTCTATGCGTATTTTAGCCATGAGGGAAAGTTTTATCTGGTTCAAGAATGGATCGAGGGTGAAACCTTAGAAGCACGAGTCATACAGCAAGGCAAATTGGGCGAAAGCGAAGTTCGGAACATTCTGATCAATCTCTTGCCCGTGTTGGAATTGATGCACAATCAAGGCATGATCCACCGGGACATTAAACCAGAAAATATCATTCTGCGTCACCTAGATCGTGCACCTGTTCTGATCGACTTCGGAGCGGTTCGAGAAACAATGGGAACGGTTTACAACTCTAGAGGCAATCCCACCAGTTCAATTGTGATTGGGACTCCAGGATATATGCCGCCTGAACAAGCCGCAGGCAGACCCATTCCTTCCAGCGATCTCTACAGTTTAGGTCTGACTGCAATTTATCTCTTAACAGGTCGAATGCCCCAAACCTTCGACACCGATCCACAAACTGGGGAAATTCTTTGGCAACAATGCGCAACGCAGTTAAGCCCGGAGTTTTCTGCTGTGCTGAATCAAATGGTGCGATCGCATCCGAGAGATCGATTGAGTAGCGCGGCTCAAGTGCGATCGACTTTAGAATCTTCTGTGCAAGCAACTCTCCCACCCGTTCAACCGTCTGAAACTCAGACAGCCGTTATGGGTTCCCGTCCATCTACAGTGATGCCTGATATGCCTCAAAATTCCGATCGTACTAGACTGACCATTGCAGCCGTAGCAGGCGGAGGATTGCTCACAGCCGCGATCGCAGCAACCGCATTTCTTAATCGCGCTCCTGCTCCGACTCCAATTGTTGCTGAATCTCAAAGCCCGATTGCGACTCCCAGTCCATCGGTTCAAGCGAGTCCATCTCCAACTCCGATCGCGACTCCAACCGTTCGTCCTTCTCCGAGTCCTTCCCCGATCGCGACTCCAACGCCTTCTGAGCCTTCAGTGTCTTATCCCGTCATCTTAGAAGGAATTGCAGGCGGACAAGTGAGAGTGTATTCGCAACCGAATACTCGATCGGATTCGCCGCAGTATGGATTAACAGGCGATCGCGTCACGGTCACACGAGAAATGGAAGGAAGCGACGGCGAACTTTGGCTATTTGTCCGGTTTCCGTCTGGGGCAGAAGGTTGGGTGCAAGGAGAACAGACTCGCCCACTTGATGAGCCACCAAAAACCGCAGAATTTCCGCGATCGGCTCAGATCACTGGACAGACTGCGGGCAGTCGAGTGAATCTACGATCAGCTCCTTCAACCAGTGCGAGTTCTCCGAGTTATGGCTTAGTGGGCGATCAAGTTGTTGCACTTCAACAAGCCCGTGGCGACGATGGAAGAATCTGGTATTTCGTAGAATTTCCATCCAAAGCAACAGGCTGGGTACGAGAAGATTTTATCGATCTGCGCTAAGTCCAAAAATCGCGATGGACTGCGAGAATTTCTTCTGCAACTTCGGGAATTTCGCCCCACACTCGAATTGGTTTTTGACCTGTAGCAAAGAGCGATCGACAAGGCAGATTCAAAGTCGGATTTTCTGTATGATTTCCTGTCAATTCAAGTAATCGCGTCTCTGCTACTCCATACACTAATCGCCCAATATTCCCCCAGTACAGCGTTCCAGCACACATCGCACAGGGTTCAACGGTCGTGTAAAGCGTACAGTTCCATAAATATTCAGCACTGAGATTTTGATAAGCAGTTCGTACCAAGACCGATTCAGCGTGATTCACCGAATCGACATTTCCCTGCTCAAACAAAACCGTTTCGTGATCCGGAGCGACTAAGATTGCACCGAATGGATGATGTCCGAACTGTCGCGCTCTAATGGCAATCTGATTCGCACGTCGCAAATGTTTGACGATTTCTTCAGGAGTCGGATCACGCATCATTGGTTCCATCGAGTTAAAGCTTGACTGATTGCAGCTTTGACTTGTTCTGCCACGTGTAATTCGCTTTCACTGCCATCAATCCGAACAATGCGATCGCAATTTTCTTCTGCCAGTTTCGCAAATCCCATTCTCACCCGCTGATGAAATTCGATGCTGGCTTGTTCGATTCGATCGCGCTTTCCCCGCTGCTTCATCCGCTCGAATCCAACTTCGACTTCGATATCTAACCAAATTGTTAAATCACTTTGTAAGCCTCCAGTTGCAACCTGATTGAGTTGATTAATCAAAGCGAGATCCAATCCACGCCCGTAGCCTTGATACGCGATCGTCGAATCGGTGTATCGATCGCATAAAATCAACGCGCCTCGCTCTAAATGTGGGCGAAGAAAATGATCAACGTGTTGAGCACGATCGGCAGCATAGAGGAGTAGCTCAGTTCGATCGTAAATCGGCTCCTCATCACTGTGTAAAAGCAGCTTGCGAATTTCCCCTCCCAGTGGTGTTCCACCAGGTTCGCGAGTGGGGATCACATCAGCAGCTTGAATCGTCGTCAACCATTGACGCGATCGTTCAAGCTGCGTCGTCTTGCCACAGCCTTCAATTCCTTCAAAGACAATTAATTTACCGTCCATTTCCTTCTCAAATGTCGCCTTGACCCTATAGAGTATTTCAAATCAGGGATTTTCTATTCGATCTCCGCGAAATAGATCAATTTCGGGGTTATCCGCTATAAATGGGCTAGGGCAAAATGCCACTGAAGCGTCACGCTTGATGCAGACTACGCAAACCAGTGCTCTATAACGGTCTGAAAGCCAGATTAAGATTTACGGGCGCTCACCTAGACCAGGGTATCGTTTTAGCGTAGGTTGGAAAGGAAGAAAGTGAGATTCACTTGTCACAAGATTGGGGTTTGCTATGGCTCGTTACACTTGTCTATTCACTGTTGGAGTCCCCTTGCAGAATCTCCAGCCGCTGTTGAATCAGACGCTGAAATCCTGCAACCTGGATGTGATTTACGCGACTGAGGACTATTTGATGGCGCGGGAAATCCCAGGCAATGTGGCATTTCCAAAACTTGTTACGGTTGAGGTGCTGATTGATAAAACAACAGCGACCGAAAAGGAAACGAAGATGAACTTTGTGATTAAAAACGAGGAGCTTCCTCTTCAAGTCGATAATCACTGTCGCAAAATGTACAATCTCGTGAATCAAGCGATAAGCGAGAATCAAGGCTGGAACCTAATCGAAACGGTGACAGGCTAGATAGATTTTTAGAATAGAACTTCGATCGTGCAAATGGTCGGAGTTTTTTTATAGCTGTTCGGGATCAATTCCCATTTGCCGCAATTTTTCTAAAAGGGCTTGACGCGATCGACGTTCTGCTTCCAATTGTTGCTCTGCCACTCTAAGTTGCTGTTCGGCGAATTCTGCTCTGTTACGTTCCAGTGCGATCGCGTCTTCGGGTGCGGGATATCGATTTCCTTGTTCGTCGTACCAATACAGCCAGTCTTGTGTAATGCCTTCGTGCGTCCCCGATTCCACGCCAATTCCTAATTCAATTTCTGGCATCCAAATCGGATTTCCGGTTTGTCGCACGTATCGACCATTGGTTAAGCGATAGACCTCAAACGGTTCATGTCGATCTCGTCGCCAATGATTCGGGTTGTAAATGGTGTAGTAGAGAACTCCCAAATTTTGATAATCCTGCATCTTGTCATCGTATTCGCCGCCATACTTCTGCGAGACGATTTCTAACGCCCACTGCGGCATCACTCCTTCTTCCCAAAGCAAATAACTGAGGCGCAATTTTCCGCTGGGTCTGACTCGTGGAACACCCAAACTGAGAAAGGCATCAGGACCAATCGCGGGTTGCTTCGGGTCGTAGTACAGCCCTAGATTAATCCCGAAAAACCAATCGTTGCGATCTGCCCAAAGTAAAGCGAGGATTGCTCTGAGGAGAATCGGGATAAGAAGTTGTAGCTCATTGTCCACAGGCTGATCGTCCGAGTCGGGCAAGTCGAATTCGGTAGGAAGAATTTGCAATGGGTTGTGCTCTAACATGGCAGACCTCTTGCAGTAGGGTTGGTTTAATTGTATTGGGAATTAAGCAGGAACAGCCGCAAACGTGTTTTGAATTCGATCGATTTCTAAATCAATCAAGTAGTCCACTGTCCAATTCGCGCAGCGTTGCAGCATGTGGAACGGGTAACTATTCGCCACGCCCACGACTGGGATTTTGGCAGCTTTGGCAGCTTGGATTCCAGCAAAAGTATCTTCGATCGCTAAACATTCCGCTGCTGTTAATTGAAGTTCTGGAAATTCCTGATTTAAGCGATCGACTGCCAATAAATAACCATCTGGTTCGGGCTTGCTCACAGTAATATCTTCGCCCGAAACAACCACCGAGAAACGCGATCGTAGATTTGCTCGTTCCAGCACCAGTTCAATTTCGGATCGAAGCGCACCACTGACGATCGCAAATTTACACTGCGGTAATTTGAACATCACATCTTCAATGCCGCTGTAGATCGGTAGCTTGTCGATCGCGCTAATTTCCTTCAGATACGCTTGAGCTTTTCGACTGACTAATTCATCTAGATAATCGGGCGTAACCACTCGACCGCGCCGTTCGAGCATTTCTTGGAGACACACTCGATCGCTACGTCCCAAGCAGAGTTCTCGGAATTCTCCAGGTTTGGGGCGCAAATTTTCCTCGATCAGGAGTTGCTCTAGAAGTTTGTCGTGGAGCGGTTCATCATTGATAATGACACCATTGAAATCGAATAAAACAGCTTTCAGCATCAGAAATAAGGCGCGATCGTCCCGTCTTTTACCTTACACCCACGGGATGTCTAGGACACCGCGAATTCTCCATCAAACTGATCAAATTCCTCAAAATCAGTGCTGGTTAATGCTTTTGTTCCATGTGTAATTTGGTGCAGCCACCAAAATTCCTGACTATGAACGGCTGCAAGTCCAGCGGCTCCCATCCAAGCCTCGATACTATCTTGGGCATAGTCATTAATATACGGCTCTTCAAAGATTTGTGTTAGCCATTCTGTTTGTCTGAGTGTTTTCTGACTGCCATCAAGAATGACAACTTCACCACTTGATTTGAGCAATCGAAAGCATTCTTGCAGAATTAACTTTGAGATTGATGGTGGGGTTTCATGAAAGAGCAGCGATGCTGTGACTAAATCGAATGAACGATCTGGAAATTTTGTATGTTCTGCTTTGCCGTGAATCCAGTGAATGTTGAGATTCGCTTGTCTCGCTTTACGATCGGCAACTGCCAACATATACGGCGACAAATCTAATCCAAAGACTTCTGCACTGGGAAATGCTTGTTTTAGCAAAACTGTCGTTGAACCTGTTCCACATCCAAGATCGAGAATGCGTAACGGTTGACCCTGAATCGCATCAATCACTTGTTGCCGCACCCAAGTTTCGTTCGGAGGAAGCGCTAGTTGAGTGATTGGATCATAAGAAGTTGCAGCCCCGATCGTTAAATAGCCGCCTTCGATCCCGTGAAAATTCTGCGTTTTGTAGTAGTTCGGATAGACCAAATTCGGATCAGTCAAGCGATCGCATTCTGATGCCCAATCGATGCTCTGATGCACTCGGCGCATTTCTTCTCGATCAACTAACAATTGTGCGATCGGAGCTAAGTACTGCTCGAAAATTGTATCTTTACGAGTTGCCATCGGTTCATCACAACGCTACTGAAGCTTAGTGTAGCGAATCGATTTGAGTCCGGTACGATACCAGTGACGAATTTGGGACGGTGACACTCCAATTAAGTACGCCAAAATTACAATTTGATTGACGATTGTTGTTCTCAAAACGCCGTATTTCTTCCAACGTCGCCCGGATGTCACGACTGCATGAGGAGCGATCGCAATGCGTCCTTTTTGTCGTAATGTTCTGACAAATTCAAAATCTTCCATGATCGGCAACTCAGGAAAACCGCCGATCGCATGAAATGTTTCTGTCCGCAGAAAGAGGGCTTGATCGCCGTAAGGCATTTGAAGAAAGCGCGATCGACAATTCACACCCCGTTCAATCCAGCGCAATCCTGGTAAATCTAAATCGATTTTTAATTCAAATGCACCTGCAATTGAGGTTAATAAGGTTTCGCGAATGAGGCGATCGAATCCTTCTGGCAACTGTGTATCGGCGTGAAGAAATAACAGAATTTCTCCGGTTGCAATTTCGGCTCCTGCGTTCATCTGAATCGCTCGTCCCAGATACGAGTGCAACACTTTAAAACCGTATGATTTGGCAATTTCAACGGTTTCATCTTCACTGCCTCCATCTACGACAATGATTTCAACATCAGTCGCTTGAATTGGGAGAATGCTCGAAAGTGACTTCGCTTCATTCAGAACTGGAATCACGATCGAGATTTTCATTGTAGATACTGCAAATCTTCAGGACGATCGACATCATTCAATACGGGGAGAAATGCGATCGATAAATCTAATCGTTTCACAATTTCTAATGTTTGCTGAAATACTACATCAGTACTCCAAGCAATATTTTGGAAAACATCTGGAATTAATTGATCTAATCCAATCAAGTAATATCCGCCATCAGTTGCTTTACCGATTGATAAATGATGGGTTTTTAGCTGTGTGAATGCGAGTGTTAATATCTCAGAAGTTAGATCCGGACAATCTGTTCCAATGGCAATGACTGATCGCGCACCTCGATCGAACATCGTTTGAAAGATATGAATTAGTCGATCGCCTAAATCTCCTGAAGGTTGAAGTTGATACTCCAAATCATCACCTAACCAATCCTGCATCTGTTGAATCGTTCCACCTGTGAAGTAAACGCAGATAGAAACGTTTTCGAGATTGCGAACTTTAGCGATCGTCGATTCGGTCATTCTTCGATGCAATTCGGCAGCACCTACCTCTCCCAAAGCAGGAATCAAGCGAGTTTTAGCTTTGCCCGCTTCGGGATAGCGTGTGAAAATAATCAGTTGTTGCACAAATAAAAAAATGGCAAAAAAAATTGGAACTGCGTAGAGTTTCTACCACAGTTCCAAGCCGAAACGCGATAAGTTATTTCTTAATCGCGCAACCTTCCTTCACGGTGTCACCTAAGACCAGCGTTGCCGAATAGTTATATTTACGATCAGACATCGTATCGCTACACGCACCTTTGCGAATCATCAAAGTTCCGCCCGTCATTCCACGCAGACGATAGACCCGGACAGTATCAGCGGGTCGTCCTTCTGCACTCAGTGGAGCCACATACGGGAACGAAACTTTTTTCGGATCAGGCGTAGTGTAAGTGATACCCGATCGGTTGATCTCAACATTCCAAAACGGCTCTGCTCCCACAACCGTAAACGACTCAACAGGGCGAGGTCTAGTTTGATTCGCGATCGCAGGCATCAAAGCGAACAGACTTGCAGCGAAACCCATCAACAGAACTTGAACTTTCATTTTCAGAGATAAACTCAATTGTGTATTGATTCCTACAATTCTCTCGTCAGAATTCCGGTCAGTTAGTGCAGCATTTTCTCTGTCCATACTGAGGGCGAAGCATTGGATAGACCTCATGGATCTCAGTGTTGTTATCTGCACTTACAACGGAGAAGCGCGAATTGGCAGCGTTCTCGACTGTTTGCGATCGCAATGTCAGACCGACTCGATCGCTTGGGAGGTATTAGTCGTCGATAACAATAGCCGTGATAATACTCAACAAGTCATTTCTACTTATTCTGAAGTTCGGTACATTTTCGAGGCTGAACAGGGAGCGGCATTTGCGCGATTAAAAGGAGTTCGAGAAGCGACCGGACAATGGATTGCTTTTCTCGATGATGACACGCTGCCAGATGAAAACTGGATTGCTCAAGCTCATCGATTTGCTCAAGCTCATCCAGAAATTGGTGCATTCGGTGGGCAGAATCACGCCGCGTATGAAGTTGAACCACCCGCCGAGGTTCGGAAGATTGCGCCCTTTCTAGCGATCGTAGAACGGGGATCGAAGCCGCATCGATACGATCGCGTCCTGCCGCCGAGTGCAGGATTAGTCGTACAGCGTCAAGTTTGGCTGGATGTCGTTCCAGAGCGACCCTTTTTAGTTGGACGCACTAGCTCTGAAATGCTTGCCAGCGAAGATATTGAAGCAATTTTGCACATTCAAAATTCTGGGCGGGAGATTTGGTACAACCCAGAAATGCACTTGTATCACCAAATTCCACAGTGGCGAACTGAGCGATCGTATTTGCTCAAATTGATCAAAGGGATTGGACTGGTGCGCCATTACACTCGAATGCTGCGTTGGAAACCTTGGCAGCGTCCCTTTGTCTTTCCCGTGTATTTGCTGAATGACTTTAGAAAAATCATCATTCACAAACTCAAGCATCCTGAAACGAAAGATTTAGCGATCGCTTGTGAACAGCAATTGCTAGTTAGCAGTTTTATCAGTCCATTCTATCTTTGGAATCGCACTCTTCTTGCTAGAAAACAATGACACAAACTATCGAAGAATCACCCATTATTTCTGTCATTATCCCAGCCTACAATGCTGAGAAAATGATTCGAGAAACGATTGAATCCGTCCTCAATCAAACATTTGGAAACTTTGAAATTGTCGTCGTGGATGATGGCGCAACTGATAAAACTGTAGAAGTTGTTCAAAGCATTCCAGATTCACGAATTAAAGTATTCTCTTATTCAAATGGGGGTCTACCGACTGCTCGTAATCGTGGTATTGAAGTCTCGAAAGGTGAATATCTCACGTTTCTAGATGCGGATGATTTGTGGACACCGGATAAATTAGAGCGACAATGGCAAGCGCTCGAAGATCATCCAGAAGCGGGTTTTGCCTACAGTTGGACAAATTTCATTGATAAAGACGGCAAGCTTTTGTATCGAGGAACCAGGTATGGAAATGACACGAATATCTATCACAAATTATTAGTGAGAAATTGTCTAGAAAGCGGCTCAAATATCTTAGTGAGACGAAGCGCGATCGAGCAAATTCCCCATTTCGATCCAGACTTTCCCAAAGCCGCAGATTGGGATTTTTATATCAGGCTTGCGGCTCAATTCAAATCTGTTTGTGTTCCAGATTATCAAATTCATTACCGGATTCATGAAGGTTCTTCTTCGTTCAACATTCCTGCATCAGAAAAGGCGTGTTTAACGATTATCGATCGAGCTTTCAAACAAGCGCCTGAATCATTGCAACACTTGAAAAAGTACACGCTTGCAACGATTTACACCTATTACGTTACGAAACTTTTAAACTTCCCTTCTAAGCGATCGAACGGAATTTTAGCGTTTCGTTATCTTCGTCTTGCTACAAAATATAATCCTGATTTGTATAAAACGATTTGGAAAGCTTGGCTGAAAATTCTCGTGATTCTGCTGCTTCCTGTTCCGCTGTCCAAATCGATCATTAGTCGAGTTGCCACACAGAGATGAATTCATTAAAAACTGCGATCGACAAAGCCCTAATCATCGCTTACAAAGAATCGACTGAACAACTCGAAGAAGCGCTTACGGCGGAGGGATTTTGCTGTGAAGTCGTGCGACAACAAGACAAGCCTGAATATCAAGGTTTTGCTTCGATTCATCGCTGTATGTTGAATCATCGACAAGCTTGGGAAAAAGCGGCTCAAGCTACACAACCTACTTTGATTGTCGAAGCGGATTTTGTGCCTGTAGTCGGAATGGGTCGCCTTCCAGTCCCATTTAATTTAGCTCAAGAAAAAGTGGGATTGATTTGGTTATATACCTGTGCATCGCAGCTTTACTCTGTCACTCCCGAAGGTTATGGAGAAGGCTTTTCAACTGCATTAGTCGCTTATATTGTCACTCCTAAAGGTGCGAAAAGTTTGTGTGAAAGTTTCGTTGAAGAAATCACCGAACAATATGGCACAAGCTATCACAACTTTGATTCCAAAATTGATGATTACTTACGGCGAGAAGGCTTCAAGAACTATATTCCATTTCGCAATTATGGCGAACACGGTGGAAAAGCGAATCCGGAACATCGTCTCAATGGATTGAGCGGCATTCATCACGCCGATTTACTTTACGGCAAACTCGCATTTCTTCCTCCATTTCTAGTTGAGCAAACTAATCCTCACTTTAAATTGATCAGCATTCGACTCAGAGCAAGGCTCAAAGGAATTATCCGATTACTACTAGGTAAATACTTGCGACCTGCGATCGTAGTGCGATCGAGTGTCCCTCTCCGATTAATTCGCTTCGCCCTCCGCAGACATTTCCACCTCTACTGGACAAGACGATGAAACGAGTTGCCTTTCTTGCACGAGATCTACAAGGTGGCGGACTAGAACGCATTGTTCTTAATCTGCTTACTAGCTTGTCAGAACAAGGTGTCGAACTCGATTTAGTTGTGGCATCACTCGAAGGTGCATTTGTCGATCGAATTCCCGAATCAGTTCGCGTGATTTCGCTGAATGTTCAGATCAATAACTCTACGAAAGGCTCTCTCAAATTACTATTGCCGCTGATTCAATATCTACGGAAAGAACGCCCGATCGCATTAGTTTCACATCTAGTCTTTATTAACTCGATCGTAGTACTTGCAAAAAAGCTATCCGGAGTTCGCTGTCAATTAGTTCTAGTAGAACATCTACCATTATTTCAAAATTTATCGATCGATGTTCCTCAGAGTCGCACGATCAAGAAGATAATGCAGTGGTTTTATCCTCATGCCGATGCTGTGGTTTCTGTGGGTGAAGCGATGGCAACGCAACTTAAAACCGATCTCAAACTGAAAGATTCGATCGTGCATGTGATTGAAAATCCGGTGATTGATCAATCTTTGTATCAGCGATCGTTAGAACCGTGTGATCACCCTTGGTTCAAGCCAGAGCAACCTCCTGTGTTTCTCGCTGCTGGACGGTTCACGGCTCAAAAAGACTTTGCAACGCTGATTGATGCCTTTGCAAGGGTCAGAAGAACTCGTGAGGCACGTTTAGTGATTTTAGGAGATGGGCAACTTCGTGCTGCGCACACGCAACAGATTCAAGCGTTGGGCATTGAAGCGGACGTGGATTTACCTGGATTTGAGCCGAATCCTTACCCATTCATGCGACAAGCAACGGTGTTTGTTCTATCCTCACGTTGGGAAGCACTTCCTACAGTTCTAATTGAAGCAATGGGATGTGGTTGTCAGGTGATTTCGACGGATTGCCCGTTTGGACCAAAAGAGATTTTGGCAGAGGGCAAGTATGGTCGATTAGTGCCGATGCAAGATGCGATCGCGCTTTCGGTTGCGATGCAAGAGAGTCTAGATCACCCGATTCCAAAAACAGAGCTTGAACAACGGGCAGCATTGTTTAGTCACGATCGTGCGGTCTCAGGTTATCTCAATCTTCTCAGACTCTCTTAGTTCCGATGATTGTTGTTGTAGCGAATTCTTGCGCCTGCCCACTGTAGTTTTTCACGCAGTGTTTTGTAGTAGGAATAGTCCTCTCTCAGCACAATAAAGTGCGCTTCTTCTTCTGCCATCCGAATATCAACGCGCTGACCAGGCCAAATCGAAGTTGCTAACACTCCATCCATCCAGAGCTTTGTACTCAAGTCATAGTCTGCTAAGGGCCAAACACTCACGACTGATCCCTGTGGAATGATAATCGGGCGACTGGATAAGCTTAAGGGACAGATTGGCGTAATTGCGATCGCTGCCATTCCCGGATGAATAATTGGACCATTTGCCGCTACTGTGTAACAGGTTGATCCAGTCGGTGTTGATACAATTAAACCATCGCCCTGATACTGATCCACGACTTCACCATCAATCTCCATTTCTAAAATCGATGTGATCATGCGATCGGCAGAAGCAGGTTTAATCGTCATTTCATTGAGTGCAAGATAGCGATCGCTCATCGGCTCCAAATTCGTCCGATTCCCTTCATAGACGGTTGCCTGAAGCATCATCCGTTTCTGAACTGCGAATCGATCGGCTTCCAATCGATCCCAAATCGTTTCGCTGTTAAAGTCATCAGGCGATTCGGTCAAAAATCCCAAATGTCCGCCCACATTCACTGCCAAAATCGGAATGTGATCGGCTGCCAAATTTCGAGCGGCAGACAGCGCTGTTCCATCTCCACCGAGAATCACAGCTAAATCGATCGGCGGTGCGACCGATGCCAAAAACACGGGATATGGATTATCTTTTGGACCACTTGGACCTAGAAGAACATGACATCCGCGCTTTTCCAGGGCTTGAGCGCAAGTTTCCGCCCATTTTTTGCTCAATGGGTCGCCAGATTTATGAACGATTAGGACTTGTTTTAGCTGCACAGCGATCGAGGTTCTTTCTTGCAAAATACCTCTAAATGCTAATGCAAATAGGAAAACAATTTATCCTGATGACAAAATGTAGAACATATTAACTGTTTCTTTCTCAGACTGATCCGGTAGGTCGTTGGGTTGAAGAAGTAATGCGATCGCATTACCATAGAATGAATTGAATTTAGAGACACCTATGGCTGAGACATCAGCATTTCAAGCAGAATCCACACTTACGGATCGCTATCAAACGACGATTCCTGATAGTGTACGAAAAGCACTGCGGTTAGAAAAGCGAGACAAGATTCAATACACGATCCAGGCTGACGGTCAGGTGGTTATTTCTCGTGCTGATCAACCAGAAACCGATCCAGTACTGGAGCAGTTTTTAGAATTCTTGGCTGAGGATATGCGTCAGAATCCGCAACAAATTCGAGCCGTGACTCCTGAGCTAGTGAATCGTCTTCGCGCATTAACCACTGATGTAGAAGTCGATTTAGATGCGCCTCTATTCGATGAGGATGAGTAGCGTTGTCTTCTGATAATACGATCGTAATCAATGGGTGGAGTATTTTTGCTCATCCTCTCCTTCTGGATCAGCTTGAAGAACTTGAGAAACAAGTCGAACTGCTCCGCCAGAAAGATCCCCAAAATTATCAAAAGAAGAATGCTACAAAGCGCTTAACTGCAATTTTAAAACTTGCTTTTGATGTCATTCCTCAAGATCCAACTCGTAGTGAGTATCGTCAAGGTACAACTCTAGGAAACGAGTATAAGCACTGGTTTAGAGCGAAGTTTTTCCAACAGTACCGTTTGTTCTTTCGATATCACCTGGAAAGCAAGATTATTGTGTTCGCATGGGTGAATGACGAAAACTCAAAACGCGCTTATGACAGTAAAACGGATGCTTACCGTGTTTTTAGAACCATGCTAGAGAACGATCGTCCTCCGGATAATTGGAATGCTCTATTGGCAGAGGCTCAAGCTGCATCGAGTCGCCTAGCAGAAGTTCGGAAGAGCCAAACTGATGAATGATAGAAGAGCGATCATGAAGTTGAGTTCGGTATGAATGACGAGTAAGTATCAGGGCAAGATAGCTTTTAGAGCATAGGTAGTTAGACGATGCAATCAGAGTGGAAACTTCAAGTTCGTGAGTTCTGTGAAACAAGATTTGTAGATTGGTGTGAATCAGGTAGGAGATTCATAGATTGGTGTGAATTAGAAGGTCTTGCAGAGCTTTATAACACCTATCTAATTGCCAGTCTTGAATTACTGGGAATTGTAACGAGTGTTGGTTTTGATTGTGTAGAAATCAAAAGAATTGAGCAGGAAGCTCCAAAACGCATCTCTGACACTTTTGAACGCCATCTCTGGTATTCGCAATACAGTCTTAGCGATTTATATTTCCTGAAAATTCCGATTAAAGGACAGTTCGCTTTTATTCTATTAATCCGTGGCTTTATCGACGACGGTTGGGATAATAGTGGAAGCTGGATAGAGGTTTTAGATGAGCAAGGCAAATTTCTTGATTCAGGACGATTTGGGAACGGAAGCATTTTTTGGAAGAGTCGTCCGCTGAATGGTGAGGATTTCAACTCTCCTGCTCCACCTTGGATTAATGATGAGACTGAATTTCAAATTAGGAGACCCGCTTGGGCAGATCAAGTGAATCCAATGTGGTCAGAAGAGATACTCGCTCGATATGCGATAAGTATTGAGCGTGAAGGTACAAAGACTCGCTATTTTATGGCTGTAGACTAAAGTTAATCTGTTATTCAGCAGGAAAATTTACAATTCAGATTTCAAAATAAATCCTTGTCGAATCGCATCTTCGATCAAACTATCCACAAACTCACCCAACACCGGAGAACAGATCGACACCGGAGCCATCCGTTTCCTTACCTGCGCCTCAGTCACATTCGCCATTTTCCAGGTTCCGCCTTGCGTGTAGTAGTTATGCAATAACGGTTGAAGTCGATCGAGTGCCGCTGCAAACTGAGCATCTAATGTTTCCTTCGCCTCGAATTCTTCCCAGAGCGTTCGCAGTTCTTCACCGATATTTTCTGGCAACATTCCAAACAATCGATCGGCGGCTTTTTGTTCTCGATCGCTTTGATCCTGAAGTGCGATCGCGTCATAACAAAAGGTATCGCCCGCATCGATCTCAACCAAATCGTGAATCAGCACCATTTTGAGAACGCGGAGTAAATTGACTTGCGAATCAGCATATTCAGAAAGCACGATCGCCATCATTGCCAAGTGCCAGGAATGTTCAGCATCGTTTTCGCGTCTGGATTTATCCATCAGTAGCGTTTGTCGAAAAACGTGCTTCAGCTTGTCGATTTCAACAATAAATTGGATTTGTGCTTGGAGTCTGGTCGTAGTGAGTTGCATGAAAAGATCCTGAGTGTTAAACTTGCTGGACAAACGCTAGGGATAGCGTAGAATGAACAAACTAAAACCTATTTACAGCGTTTCCAAGAATTTCATTCTCTCGCTAGAATAGGTGTACCAACCAAAAGTTGATCATGAACGTTCCCCGCCTGCACCCGGATACGATCGAGCAAGTCAAACAACGCGCAGATATTGTAGACGTTGTTTCGGAACACGTTGTCCTGAAGAAACAGGGCAAAGATTTTGTTGGCTTGTGTCCGTTTCATGATGATAAGTCTCCCAGCTTCTCGGTGAGTCCGAGCAAACAGTTTTACTACTGTTTTAGTTGTGGTGCAGGCGGAAATACGATCAAGTTTCTCATGGAGTTGGGCAAACGCAATTTTAGCGAAGTCGTTCTCGATTTGGCGAATAAGTACCAAGTGCCCGTTCAAACGCTGCAAGCTGAGGATCGTCAGGAGTTTCAGCGACAACAATCGGTCAGAGAACAGCTATACGAAATTCTGGCAATTACCGCAAAGTTCTATGAACACGCTTTGCAGCAGTCACAGGGCGCGGAAGCATTGGCGTATTTGAAACGCGATCGCAAACTTTCTCCTGCTACAATCCAACAGTTCCAACTCGGTTATGCTCCCGCTGGTTGGGAAACCCTTTCTAAATATCTAGTTGAGCAAAAACGCTACCCAGTTGTGCTGGTGGAAAAAGCTGGATTGTTGATTCCGCGTAAATCGGGAGAAGGATACTACGATCGATTCCGCAATCGTTTAATGGTTCCAATTCATGATTCGCAAGGTCGTGTGATTGGGTTTGGTGGACGGACGTTGAGCGATGAACAACCGAAGTATTTGAACTCTCCTGAAACGGACTTGTTTGATAAAGGAAAGACGCTGTTCGGATTGGACAAAGCGAAAGGCGCGATCGCGAAACAAGATCAAGCCGTAGTGGTTGAAGGCTATTTTGATGTGATTGCGCTTCATGCTGCTGGAATCACGAATGCGGTTGCTTCTCTTGGAACTGCTCTGAGTGTAGCTCAAGTAAAACAGCTATTACGCTACACCGAATCGAAGCGAGTGGTGTTTAACTTTGATGCCGATCGAGCAGGAGTGCAAGCCGCAGAAAGAGCGATCGGGGAAATTGCAAATCTGGCTTATCAAGGAGAAGTTCAGCTTCGGATTCTGAACATTCCTGATGGGAAAGATCCAGATGATTATCTTAAGAATCATGCGCCAAAAGACTATCAGGATTTGCTCGATCGTTCTCCACTGTGGCTTGATTGGCAAATTGAACAAGCGATCCTTAATCAAGATCTAAAGCAATCTGATCAATTCCAACAAGCAGTTACAGCGATCGTATCTTTACTTGGAAATCTACCAAATCCCTCGCTTAGAACACACTACATTCACTACTGTGCAGAGCTACTAAGTCAGGGAAATAGTCGTTTAACTCAGCAGATTGAAGAGAACTTACGGCTTCAAGTGCGGGGACAGCGATGGCATGGTCGATCGCAGAAATGGCAAACTCCCAGCGATCGTAATCTCCTCGAAGAATGTGAATCTCAGCTATTGCGCCTCTACCTTCACGCGCCTGAATACCGCATCCAAGTGAGAACCGCGATCGATTCTCAAGATCTCGAATTCAGCATGTCCCATCACCGATTCCTCTGGCGGCAAATTTGCGACATTGAGCAGGACAGTCTTGATGGTGACTTGTTTGAAGCATTGCGCGATCGAACTCACGATTTCCCGCGTGAAATGTCTCAAGTCTTCTCCCTGTTTGAACTCGATGAAAAAACGAAGCGCGATATTTTGAGAGCGCCATTAGTGATTCGATCGGCAACTGCGGGAATTGAACGAGTGATGTGTGAAAAACGCTATCGGCACTTTCTTGATCTCTGGGAGAAAACGGATCTAAGTACGACACCCGATCTCGGACAGTTCTATCAACAAAAAGCTTATGTTGAGAAACAGCGAATTGCAGAACTCGATCGATTACGACAAGTGAGCTTTGTGGATCTGGTTCAATCCCCGATCGCGGTGGACTAGAAAAGTTTTCTCCTGCATGGCTGCCGTGATGAATTCCAGGAGTTGTGAATTTTGGTGTGTCTGTTCATCCCTTATCCCGCCCGGAGCTGAACCTCCGGGCTAATAGAGGAAACCCCGCTGAAGCGGGCTGAAAGGTCTGTTCGAGGGGGCTTCAGCCTCCTTTCTCTCATTAGCCCGGTCGGTTTAGCGCCGGGCGGACTCAATCGGAGCGACACATTACCGACACCAAATTTTGAACATACTCGAATTCCATTCGGCGGACACCTTTAATTCATGCAGCGAGATCTAGTTTTCTCCTGAGCAGGGTCTAACACTACCGCTCAGGAGTTTCGCCCTATTTGAACTTTGTCTGATCCAAAGCAAAATTACCATCGACAAACGCAGGAACTTCTGTCCCCGCTTCATACACTGCCTGTCTTCCCTTGAACAACAATGCCAACGGATTGATCACAGCAGCCACCGCAATAATGCCGCCTGCGTGTCCTCCTCCTGCTTGTTGACTGCCCCGGATCGAAACTCGTTCACCCGTTACCAAGGTCACTTCTTGCAGCGCAATTTCTAACTTTCCTTTGCGACCCAACATTCCCGCGCCCTGAACTTTCGTGACTTTCCCTTTCGCGATCGCTCCTTTTGCAATCACGATTCTATTTTTAACCAGCACATCCTCAACCACTTCAAACTCGATCGTTGCGCCTAAATTTGTGTCTTTAGAAGAAACGGTCTGTCTAAATTTGAGCTTGACAGGCGTGCCATCTTCCAAGCCAAACTGCATCGTAGATGTGGGAGTTCTGACGGGTGCTGAAGCTGGCGGTAGCGGTTGCTTAATCGCTTGACTGATTTGAAACGGGGTTGCAGAAGCAGAAAGCTGAGTGACGGGTAACACTAAGCCAAAAATCAATGCGGAAGCTGCGATCGTCGATCGATTCATAACGTTATTCCTACGGATGAGAGTCGTCTAAACACTTTAGTTTTCAAGGCTGCACCACTGATGCAAGCGAGGTAGCTTTTCTCGCTCTAGTCTTGGATTCACTATAGGTGCATCTGCAATAGATTATATTCAGTAAAGATTAAATAATCGCGAAGAATCTCCAGAGACTTTAAGTTGTGACTGAGACTTCTGAACACAGCATCGTTGAGCGACCAATACTGGATACTGATGAATGAAGATGCCATCTGGCTTGGTTATTCAAGACCAAAAACTCACAAATTATTTGCTGGTATATCAAGCAAAAGATGACAAATCTGAGTTTCTTGCAGGTGCAGGCTATACTCTTCAAACCTGGGAAGAATTGCGTCAAGATATAGTGAAAGCAGTGGAAGGTGCGGAAATTTCAGAAATTAATGAAACAGAGTGGGGAATGCGATTTCTTGTCAAGAGCCAATGGCGAGGGTTAAATAATCGATTGCTCAACGTCATTACAGTTTGGCAGCAAGATACAAATTCACAGATCGTTCGGTTTATTACTTTGTATCCAGACAAAGCTAGTTATTCAGAGCAAGGAGAATAAGTTGGCATGGATAGATTATTTCATTGGGCGATTTTGCTGCAAGATGTACCAGGAAGTGCCATAAAGGTGGGCGATCGCGGCGTAATTGTAGATGAGTTGCCGTTTTCCACAGTGCATCAAGAATTGGGTTACACGATCGAAGTATTTCAATCAGGTGAAACGCTCGATATAGTTTCGGTTCCGGCTTCTTGGGTGAAGGTTTTACCTGAAGTTTGGGGACAGACAGAGGGTGCTACCCGCAGCAAAGCGATCACAAACTGATTGCAGCTAACTGGCTTTCAATTGCATCACACGCGACTTTCACGCCATCTTCCGATCGCACAATTTCCCCAACTTCCGCCGCTTTGATCGCATACTTCGGATTGTTCAAGTCGGTCAAAGCTTCAACAACTTTTGAAACAGAATAACGATCGCGCTTAATGGTTCTTGAAGTTCCTAAACGTTCTACTCGTAATGCATTGTCCGGTTGGTCATGACTGTACGGAACCACGATCGTCGGTTTCCCTGCTCGAAGCGCTTGCCCAGTTGTGCCAACTCCACCTTGATGCACAATCGCGCTGGCTCTGGGAAAGATTTGGGAAAAAGGCACATAGTCGATCGCAATCACAGTTTCGGGTAAGTTCTCTGGTGGTGGATTCTTGCCGATCAAAAACACCGCACGACGATTTAGCTGTCGAACCGCCTCAAGACTTTGTTGATAAAAGTTGCCTGCTGTGTGTACTGCCGCAGATCCAAGGGTGAATACGATCGGTGCTTCTCCCGCTGCTAAGAACTGTTCTAGTTTCGGATTTAGCTCTGCTTGCCCATCAAAAAACACAAACCCAGTTTGTAGCATCTTTGAATTCCAGTCCGGTTGAGGTGCGCCCAACACGCTAGAAAACAATGCTAAATTCAACTCTGTCGAATACTTATCCTGACCCACAAACGGGTGTTTGATCGGCTGCAATCCTAATTCCCGTCGAAGTTGATGCAGCGGTTCACCCCAGTTGCGACTGATGAACTTTGCAAAATTAATCACGGCTCGATTAGCACCCGTTCCAAAGATGCGGAGTTTGTCTAAGCCTTCGTATGCGGGCAAGACCAAGGGATCATAAATTGAGAAGAAAGATAATGGGGCAAGCACACACAGCACCCAAGGAATCTGCATCACTTCCGAAACAATTCGAGCCGCGTAAATCAGTTCACCTGCAACAATCAAATCTGCGCCTTCTGCTGCTGCGGTTAGATCACTATACATATCCCGAATGCTGGGCAAGTAATAGTCCCGAAACACTCGTTCTGGACCTTTACGCAGATCCATCATTAATTCCAACATTTTCTCGTCATCCATCCGGACATGATCCGGACGCATCGGACGATACTCAAAACCGATCGCTTCAATTCTCGATCGATAGTCTTTCACCGTTGCAAAGATAATCTCGTGACCGCGATCGCGCAATTCGATCGCTAATCCAATCAGCGGATACAAATCACCCAGCGATCCATGTGCTGTCAGAACAATTCTACTCATCATTCAATCCGAGTTAAGACTTAGGACGAACTGCGACTTCAAACCCCAACATATCCAGCAATTCAATAAAGTCGTAAACTTCGATCGTCTGATTGAACTTTGCAAGCTTCTCTTGTAACTCCTGTGGTATGGCTTCTTCTAAATACTTTGCCATCACCACCTTCTCCATTACAGACTGAAGCAACTTAGCCAAAAATGCAGGATCAGAGTCTCGCTCCTCTAACGCCGCTTCGATGTAACCTGCCGCGTGTTCCACATCCTGATTCAGACTGGTCAGCAGAAACTCTCGGTAGCTCTTACTCCGATCAATCTTGATTTGACTCATAATCTCTCCAGTAGAGTTTTGCTATTTGAATCTCTAAGCCAACCATTCTACAAACGGGCTTTCTCCATTTTCCGTAACGTAATAGCGAATTTCTCTCGGTTGGCTTTCCATGAGATGATTTTAATCTTTCATAAGCATTCGTGATTAGAGTGAAAAGCGACGATCAACGATCGACCATTCGCCAAAGTATAGACAAACTGCAATAATCTAGATACTACGCGCAAATGGAAGGGAGTTCACGGTTATGGGGAAAGCGGTTGGGATGGTCGAAGTGCGTGGATTGCCGCCCGCATTAGCTGTTGCGGATGTCATGGTCAAAGCTGCACGAGTCACACTGGTCGAAATGGAAAAAGTCAGCGGCGCTTATGTGACGATCGTGGTTCGTGGCGATGTGTCCGAAGTAAAAATTTCCGTGGAAGCGGGATTAGAAGCCGCGAAGAAAATGCACAGCTACAAGGAAGGCGACAAACTCTTTCTCTCATCGCATTACATTCCACGCCCGAACGATAATTTGATGGTTGTGTTGCCGATCGAGTACAGCGAACGGACTGAAGAATTTAACCGGGTCTGAGAAAGGATATACTCCAGTTTGGATTTCCTTTCTGCGGTTCTTCATGGCACTGGCGCATCTTACACAGGCTGATCTCGATTCGTGGGTGGCTCAAGCCCGACGATTCACGCTGCAAGGACGATTGCCAGACTATATTCCTCAATTGGCAAAGGTCGATCCGCGATTGTTGGCAGTTCATACGATCGCAGATCAAACCCTTGTGTCGGGTGATTTCGCGCAACCCTTTGTGCTGATGAGCGTGATTAAGCCGTTTTTGCTGCTGTTTCTACTCGAACAAGTCGGCAGCGATCGCGTTTTTCAACACGTAGGAACGGAACCCTCGGATCAGCCGTTTCATTCAATCGCGCAGTTGAAGAGCGATGACGGACATCCGCGCAATCCAATGATTAATAGTGGTGCGATCGCACTTACAGGATTGATGCCGAGAACATCAGGGTCGGAGCGATGTGAAGCATTTCGGAGATGGTTGAACGATCGCGCTCAAACTCGATTTGTTTTGGATGAGAAAGCTTTGGATTCTGTACGATCTCTGCCGAATCAAACGAATCGCGCAATCGCAGATATTCTAGTTCAGCGGGAATTGCTCGATCGTGTGGATCTCGCACTCGATACGTACAATCAGCTTTGTTGTTTGTCAGGCACGATCGAGGATTTAGCTCAGTTGGGTTTATTGCTGGCTAAACCGCACGACAAAATCGCTCCACTTCATCAGCAAATGGTTTCAGCATTGATGCTGACTTGTGGATTGTATGAGGTTTCAGGGAGATTCGCGGTGAGAGTGGGATTACCGATGAAATCGGGGGTGAGCGGGGCACTGTTGGCGATCGTTCCAAAACAAGGCGCGATCGCGTGTTACAGTCCTGCGATCGATAAGGTTGGAAATTCGGTTGCAGGACTGTTCTTAGTTGAGAAATTAGCTCAGGAATTAGGTTTGAGCGTGTTTCGCTAAAGGTTGTCTTGTAATTGAGATTGCAACGATCGAGTTTTTTCCACCACAATTCCCGAATGAGTTGAACCAGGCGTTTTATTGCCCCACAACAGCCATCGACTGCCATTCGGTAATGTATTCAAGCTGTTCGGATTCTGAGTGAGCCAAACGATCGTGGTTTCGGGTAAAGTTTGCGCTTTTGATTCTTCATTCGCTTGAATTTCTGCCAACGTTTCTAAAACGGGTTGTTGTCCTTGAATCAATCCGGTTCCTGCTGTCCAGAGCCGCATCGTCAATCGTTGTCGATCGCCATAAAAATATAGAGATGCCGCTGCGCTAATTGCTTCTTCAAAGGCTTCAGGTTCCCAGTTTGTAGCACTATCGATCGCGATCACAATCTCTTGCCCCGTTGTGAACGTTTCTAATTCTCGTACCCGTAATTCCCCGTAGCGGGCACTACTGCGCCAATGAATCATCCGCATCGGATCACCCCAACGATAGGGTCTGAGCGATCGAGTCATTCCTTCAGTTGCCGCTTTTGCGCGTTGGGATTGAAGCTGCATACTATTTTGCTGTCCGAGTTGATCGATCAAAGGGCAACGTTGCAGCGGGAAAACCTTTGGATAGATTAGCGCGATCGCATTCACGTGAACCGTTTTTCGACACCAGAACAATCCAAGCGGAGCCGCCGATCGTAGGTGAACTTCATGCCAGCGATAAATGCCGCGTCGAGTGGCGGAATGCTGATACACCCAGTAATAGGAATGGTTTGGATTAATCATCTCAATCACTCGTTGAGTAGGCGATCCGAGTACTGAAGAAATCCGATCTTCGGCTTGAATCAGGCTCTTTCGTTGACGAGTTGAATTTTGGATCAAAAGCTCGATCGTTAAGGGTTCTCCCGCGCTAATGGGTTGAATTGGACGGCGAGTGATTGTGAGTCCTTTCAAGGATTGGCGCGATAGAAAAGCAGCGATCGTCATCAGCGCAAAGACGACTCCACTCATGACATACAGCCAACCCGACATTGAATTGGTGGCAGCGAGAAAGAAGAAAATTCCCATTGCGCCAAGTAACCAACCGCTATAAGCAGGGTTAATCCAATGAGATTCGAGCCAGTCAGTAATCCGGGTGACGGTACGCATGATCTGTAAAAGCTTTACAAAGACAAGTAATTTCAGAATGCACCAGACAGTACCGAGGAAGAACTACGGATATCAAGCACTTCAGTAATTTTTAGGAGAAGCGATCACAGGGTGCGTAGATTACTGATCCAAAAACTTTTTGCAAATCTTGGATGTCAGCATTTATACGAATCAGATTTTCCACTACAGTCGTAAAAATCAGAGTATTTCTCGCAGTGCCCCCGCATCGATTTGCCTATTCTTGACGATTTTGGCGCTTATGGAAGCCTGAGCTATGACACAAGTAGATTTTTCTGAGTCGGTTCAACCCCCTGCAATGGTGACTCCGCCTGCTCCTCCACCCCTTTCAAAACGACCTCCTGTTCGATCGACTCCTTCGATCACGATTCGACAATTGGTGAAGGATGCGTATGCGAAACAGGCATCGGATATTCACCTGCGAGTCGGAGAACCCGCACGTTACCGAGTTCGCGGACAGATGATTCGTCAGTCTCAACCTGCGATTTCTCTAGAGATGTTTGATCAGTTTTTGGTCGAAATTCTGACTCCCGAACAGCGCGATCGCTTTTATCAAGAAAAAGAATTAGACACCGCCATTTATTATCCAGGGTTTCTCCGCTGTCGGGTAAATTGCTTCGAGAGTTTGACCGGAGGCGCGATCGTCCTCCGTTTAATTTCACTCGAAGTTCCAACGATCGATCGTTTGGGATTACCTTCGGTGCTGAAACATTTGGTCAGCCATCAGCAAGGATTGATTCTCGTTACAGGTCCAACGGGTTCAGGAAAATCGACCTCGATCGCGGCAATGCTGCGTCATTTGAATGAAACCGATCAGCGGCACATTGTCACGATCGAAGATCCGATCGAGTATGTTCACACCTCTCAAAATTGTTTGATCAGTCAGCGAGAAGTCGGATTACATACGCATGAGTTTCAGCAGGCTTTGAGGGCAGTCTTGCGAGAAGATCCGGACGTGATTTTAATTGGGGAAATGCGCGATCGAATTACGATCGATACTGCTCTGAAAGCTGCACAAACAGGACATTTAGTATTAGGAACGCTACACACAAAAGGCGCAATTTCTACAATCAATCGTTTGTTAAATATCTACGCTCCTGATGAACAACCTGCTATGAGAATCCAGATTTTGGAATCCCTAATTTCGGTTGTTTCCCAGCAGCTATTACCGACAACAGACGGGCGTAGAACCGCAGTCCATGAGATTTTAATCAATACACCTGCAATGCAGGATTACTTGCTAAAAGGCAATGAAATGGATGCGTTCCAGTTGATGGAGACAGACAGGAATGAGGGAATGCAGGTGATGAATCAAGCGCTTTGTGAGTTGATCCTTCTGGGTCGAATTACGCCAGAAGATGCGGTGAAAGCTTCGCCAGATATGGGCGATTTGCGTCGTCGTGTGCGAAATGAAGGATACGATCCAGGACGTTCTTCAAATCGCGAATTCGATCCGTCAGCACGGAACTATCGCCCAGGTTAGGAGCGTGAATCAGCCCTTTCAAGGTGAGCCAATGTACTATAACGAATCTAGAGCATCCTGGCGATCGAAACGAGAGCAGATGAATTTCAACTTGTTTTCACTGTTGAAAAAGTATTGTAATTGCTCAATTGTGGAACGAGATTACTGGGTTACAGGGTTTTCATCTGACCTGGAAATAACACCTTGAAAGGGCTGGAGCGTGAATCAAATAAGTCCGGCGAATCGAATTCGCGACGATACAAACGAAATTCGCCGAACGCGGACTAGCGGACTAACAGCAAGTTCTTAACCCGCCGCTGCGGGTTTTGCCTTTATCAGAAGAATGGGTCTAAAACCCCGTCCTAGAAGGACGGCTTTTCTTGCTCCTTAATGTACTGCTTTAAGACTTCAATTGGCGCACCTCCAACAGAGCTAACAAAGTAGCTAGGACTCCATAGAGCATCTTTCCCGTAGGGTTTAGGATATCCAGCTTGACCATATCGACGGCTAGACACTCCTTTCAGTGCGTTCACCATCTGAGAGATAGACAGCTTAGGTGGATATTCAATTAGAGCGTGTGTATGGTCAGATTCACCATTGAATTCAAGAATCTGAAAATCCATTTTCTTAGCCACTTCATTAAACGATTTCTCAATCACTGCAAGACTTTCAGAGGTAAATACAGCCCTATGGTATTTGGTCACACAGACCAAGTGGATCTTAAGGCTTGAAATACTGTGTCTCTCCTTGCGTAAGTTGGTTGTCATTTCCTGTAGACCAAGTTAGAATACATTTACAGACCAATTCTAACACGCGCAATGAAAGCGAGATATCAATACCGTTTCTATCCGACCGACCAACAGCGACAGAGCCTAGCTCAGTTGTTTGGTTGTGTGCGGGTAGTTTGGAACGATGCCTTAGCTTTCAGCAAGTCCAGCAAATACCCTGGATACAACGCGCTATCTAAATCTCTCACGCTGTCTAAAAAGACGACTGAAAGAGAATGGTTAAACAGTGTTTCGTCTGTCCCCTTGCAGCAATCCCTTAAGCAGTTGGAAGTAGCCTACAAAAACTATTTCGACTCGCTCAAAGGAAAGCGAAAAGGTAGAAAGGTCGGTCAACCCCGATTCAAGAAAAAGACTAATGATCAGTCTGCAACGTTCACTAAAGCAGCATTCTCTATCAAAAAAGGAGAGGTGTTTTTAGCCAAAATCGGCAACTTAAAACCAATTTGGTCTAGAGAATTGCCGTCAGAACCTAGCTCAGTCACAGTCATTAAAGACTGTGCTAACCGCTATTTTCTCAGCTTTGTTGTAGAGATTGAACCTGTTCAAGTCGATACCAAAAACCAAAGTATCGGAATTGATTTAGGGATCAAAACTTTTGCTGTGATGTCTGACGGCTCTAAAGCTGAGAGTCCTAACTACTCCAAGCATGATCGTAAAATTCGCAAGCTTCAGAAGAAATTAGCGCGTCAGCAGAAAGGCTCAAACCGGAGAAACAAAACTCGAATTCAAATCGCTAAACAGCACAATCGTATTGCAGACATTCGCAAAGATTTCTTACACAAGCTGTCTACCAAGATTGTTAGTGAAAATCAAACTATCGTCTTAGAAGATTTGAATGTGTCTGGAATGGTGAAGAATCGCAAGCTTGCCAGATCCATTAGTCTGCAAGGTTGGAGAGAGTTTAGAGATTTGTGTGAGGCTAAATCTGAAAAGTTTGGTAGGGAGTTTCACATCATTAATCGATGGGAGCCAACTAGCCAAATTTGTTCAGCCTGCGGTTTCAAATGGGGCAAGCTGGATCTAAAAGTTCGGTCGGTTCGATGCTTGAATTGTGGCACTGAACACGACCGAGATGAGAATGCAGCCAAGAATATAGAATCAAGTCGCCATAGGGCATTGGGAGACTCTAAACGGACGCAGAGACAGAGTAAGACTACCTCGGTAGCGTCAGTCGGTGAAGCGTCAAGAATCACCGTGGCTTCAGCCCGGTGAGTATGTCAAAGCTGCAAATTCGATTCGCCAAGCAAACGCTCGGAGTTCTTAATTTATCCGATCGGAATTCGCCTCAATCGATATCCGTGTATTCTCAAAACTTTGATGATTTAAGGCGTACTCAAATTGGCGATCGCACGATTCACCCATTCCGACAGTGCCGCTTGCTCTTCAGGAGAAATGCCAGTCATCATCACCTGAGCCAGCGACATCGCCACCGGAGGCAAAGTGGTCTTCAATTCTTCTCCCGCCTCCGTCAGCCAAATTCGCCAAATCCGTCGGTCTTGCGTATCCCGCTCCCGACGAATCAAACCTCGATCGCACATTCGATCAAGCACCCCTGTCAGCGTTCCGCCCACTTGCTGAAGCTTTTCGCCGATTCCAGAAGTTGCTTGTCCATCTTCCTGCCAGAGACAGCACAAAACGACCCAGTGAAACGGCGTGAGTTCAAATGGATCGAGCCGTTCTTGAAATCGACGGGTTCCAAGTTGGGCAATGATTTTGATGCGATAACCCAGATTATGAGGCGCAAGAAGCGACTGCCAACCCTCCGGAGAATTCACCGGAGTTGTATTCGCAAAATTGGCAATAATTCGATCGACAATATCCGAAAATTGTTCGCGTTCTGCATACGGAATACCATGCAATGATGCCTCCCGAATTTCGACTGCGATCGGCGGCAAAATTTCTTCCAGTTGCCGTCCTGCATCCGTCAGCCAAATCCGCCAAATCCGCCGATCTTGCATATCTCGCTCGCGCCGAATCAAACCGCGATCGCACATTCGATCCAAAACCCCGGTTAAAGTGCCGCCGACCTGCTGTAACCGTTCTCCAATACTTGAAGTTGCTTGACCGTCTTCTTGCCACAAACAGCAGAGAACGACCCAATGAAAGGGTGTTAATCGATAAGGATCAAGGCGTTCCTGAAATCTACGTCCAAGGAGTTGGGAAAGAAGTTTAATGCGATATCCGATACCGTGGGGGGCGAGTAACCGTTTCAGATTCGCTGGGATTGGTTCAGTTTGGGAAGAGAGCATCTACGTTATGAAAAGAGCGTTTAACAGACTGAAATCAAAGAGCGCGGAGCAAGTAGACCGTGGACAAAAATACGAAGTAAAAAAATTCTAGCTTAAAGTAATTTTTCTAAAACGAAATTTTGCGGATCTTCACCGTCATCCGTATCGTAAGTGATGGTTGCAGCACCGAATTACACCTTCTTACAATTTCTTACGAACTTAATCTAGCTTCACAATAAGAATTTGGGGGGAGTTAACCAAAAAAGTTGGCAGTTCGCAAGTATCGTTCCGCCGTCTGGAACTTCAATGCCGATCGCCCCTGCTTTTTTAAGAATAATGCGATCGCGCACTGATCCCCAAACCAGCAATTCTGTCCAGTTACTTAAACCAGGTTCATGTCCAACTAATGCAAGGGTTTTCTCCGCATTACGCCACGACTCAAGCCAAGATAACCAAGTTTGAATGTCTCCACTTGGTGCAAGATAGCCCTCGACTTTCAAATCATTAGTCAGGTGAGCCGCTTCGAGAATTTCAGCCGTTTGTTTGGCACGAACAAGCGGACTCGTCAGAATCAGATCAAACTTCAATCCCAACTCCCGAAACCGTTTCGCGACTTGTTCGGTCTTACGCTTACCTTCTGAAGTTAAGGGGCGCTCGTCGTCGTTGGGATAGTCACCGTGTTGTCCTGCGAGTCCGTGTCGAATCATGTAGAGCTTCATAGCGATCGAGTGAGATAGAGCTATCTGGATCTTTACTCGATTTTTCACTCGATCAGCTTCTTGCTTTAAATTAATTGACTCCTTTCGGATAGTTTTGCTCTGGGTTCACCAGTCGCAGCAATTTCTGTTTCACCTGAGCATCGAACACCGACCATTTGGTTTTGGCGTATTCGCTATTCTCAGTGAAGCCTGAGAGGAATCCCATCGGAATCTCGAATCCACCTGCTTGCGATCGACCGCCGCCAAAAAAGCGCCCCTGAGCATCTTGCCCAAACGCTTCTTTGATAAATTCATCGGGATCGAGCGTTAGTTTGTTCGTTCGGAGCGATCCCACAACAAATTCGAGTTCTTCATCTTCGTCGTGGACAATGCCGTAAACGACTGCGGTATGGACGTTCTCTTCAGTCACGAGGAAATCTGCGGCTTGCGGGATCGCATCTCGATCGTCATATCTCAAATAGCCCACACCTGCGATCGAGAAGTTGTTATGAACGGTGCGATTTTTCAGCGATCGTTCAATCACGTCCATGACTTGCTTCGATCGCGACGACTGCATGACCGCATTCAATAACTGCGCGTCATAGTAGCGACTCAGAAATGCAGCCGCGAGAAAATCTTCTTCCTGTGCCTGCATTAAGCGATTCGTATCCGATCGTAATCCGTGCATTAACGCGGTAGCACATTTCACGTGTTCAGTCGTACTGGTATCAAACTTCAGCAATCCCGCTTGAATATACTGCGTCAAAATCGTTGCAGTCGCACGAGTGTAGGAGCGGATATCGACAAATTCAGCCTTGAGTTCGTCCTGCATACTGTGGTGATCGATCACAACCGTAATCGGGATATTCGCCTGCTGAACGGACGTAAGCAACTGGCTCGTTGTTCCCTGGTTGTCAATCAGCACACAGCCTTTATAGAGCGAGAAATCTTTTGTTTTTGCGGTTTGGGTCGTTAATCGTTGCAGCGGAAGCGAGGTTAACTTCACCAGCGCGATGTTTTCTTGATGCGAAAGTGTTCCAGCGTAGACAATTTCAGCCTGGATCTCGAACTTTTGAGCAATTAATTTGTACGCCCAAGCGGAAGAAAGTGCATCGGGATCAGGAAAGTCTTGTAGGATGATTAATTGTCGATCGCCTCTATGCCGTTCTAGAACTTGGCGAAAAGCCTCAATTTTTTGTTCTTGTTCGGGAGAACGCATCACATCGTAGGGGAAGCGTCCTCGATGGTCATAACTCGCGCCATTCGACGAGGGTTTAGAAGACACCTCGATCGGATGGAATTCAGTTGGATTCAGCCCAGAAATGCCAGAGTCTGGTTCCATTGTAATGAGTGAAGTGAATGGCACAGTCGAATCAGATTGCATACTTGAAATTGTGCGAAAAATAGAACCAGCCTGATCGATCGAGACAATTCGATCGAAGGCACTTCCTGATCTTCGCAAAAAACTTCAAAAAACGGCAGAGCGATTTATCTAGTTTCCCTCATTTGATAGAGAGAATCCCGATCTGGATCAGGAAATCCCTACCAGAAGCCTATTCTTCGCGCACTCCCCCGATGACATATTTTTGCCATTCCTGGTTTACACCGTTCTTTACGTGCTTTGTCACTTCAAAGTAGAGACTGCTGTGCGGGCGATGAGGTGGATTCCGCAATGGCATTGCGGCTTCTTTTGGGGTACGATTGCCCTTCTTGACGTTGCAGCGGACGCAAGCCGTGACAATATTTTCCCAAGAATCGCCACCGCCTCTCGATCGAGGAATCACGTGATCCAGCGTCAGATCGTCCCCGGTATAGGCGCAGTACTGACAGGAATGCCCGTCGCGGTGTAAGAGATTCTTGCGAGTGAGCGGAATCTCCTTGTAAGGAACGCGCACGTAATGGCGCAGGCGAATCACTGTGGGGAGTGGAAACCCCGAATAAACAAACTTTCCATTATGCTCGACTTGCTCAGCTTTGCCTTTGATAAGCAGGACAACTGCTCGCCGCCAACTGGTAATATTGAGCGGTTCATAAGAGGCATTGAGCACCAGAACCTTTCCCATTCGGATTGTTTAAGACGCGCTTATTTGCACTGATGCTAACATATCCATTCGATTCGGGGGTTGCAACTTAGTACGAAACTTGTTGATCGATTCGGGGATTTGTGCGAGGTTAAGCGATTGGTTTGGGTTATGTCTCTTGTAAGCTCAGGTGAAAAGTTTTTGTCGTTTAAACGGTGGGAACAAGTTGCTTTTTGCCTTTCAACCAATAGGTTGCCATTTCTCCGCGCCCTTTCACCTGAATGACTCCGCGCGCCTCAAAAATATGCGTATCGGTTAATCGTTTATAGGTTGCTTCGGTGACTTGAATTCCACCCGCGACCCCGTGAGATTCCATTCGACTGGCAATATTGACGGTGTCGCCCCAGAGATCGTAGATGAATTTTTTAATGCCAATCACTCCAGCAACCACGGCTCCCGTATTCATACCAATCCGAATACTAAAAGCTTCTCCGGTATCCCGATTGAATTGATTAATCGCATCTTGCATATCGATCGCCATATTCGCAACCGCGATCGCATGATCTTTATTCGGATGCGGCAACCCACCCACCACCATGTAAGCATCCCCGATCGTTTTAATCTTCTCCAATCCGTGATGTTCTGCTAAACGATCGAACCGAGAAAAAATCTGATTCAACAACGAAACGAGTTCTTGCGGAGAAGTCCGAGCAGAAATATCCGTAAAGCCGACAATATCGGCAAACAGAACCGTGACATCGCTAAATCCATCAGCAATATGCGGCTGAGTCGTTTCCGGGGTAGATTTGAGTCGTTCCGCGATCGGGCTTGGCAAGATATTCAACAATAAACGCTCGGATTGGGCTTGCTCGGCTGCGAGTTCGGCGGCGGTATTTTGACTTGTGGTAAGCGCGATCGCTAATTCATTTAAAGCCACTTGCAGCTTATCCACAGCAGGACGAAATACCAAAATTCCTTCAAGCAACAGAATCAAAAGCAATAATCCGAATAGTCCAAATTCAACCATTCGTAACTGTGCAATTCCCGCTTGAGCTTGCTGATTGTAGGTGAGAATCAGTTGGTTAATGCCGTCTGAGAATTCTTTTCCTGCCTCTCGAATTTCTCGCAGATCGTTGAGCGTTTGTTGAAGATTGGGACGACGAGATTCCGAGGCAATAATCGATCGAGCAGCGGTTTGAATTCTTAGGTGAGAAGGAGCCAGCGCTTCCGCCTGACGTTTAATTTCAGAACGATCGTGATTAAAGATCATCGCGTTCTGAATCGCCGTTTGAACATTGCGATCGGCAGCATTCCACGCGGTTAGAATATCTTGAATTTCCCGGATCTTGAGTGCATTTTCGCGATCGCGTTCTACTTTCAGCGCCAATGCTGCTTCCCGGAGTTGCCAACTTAAAATCTTTTGATGCGTGGCAATCTCAATCACTTTTGAATCGCGCGTTTGTTGGGATAACATCGATTGCACGATCGCTTGACCGAGAAGGGCGAGAAATGCCACTGTACCGAGTGAAGCGATATAAAGTGAAGTCAATCGACGAGTTGAAGATTGGGGTGTCGGCATTTTCAGGATCAGGAATAAAGCTATCTCATAGATTTCCCGATTTTGAAAGAATTGTTGAAATAGAGGTAGGAGTTAGTTGCGGTGAGAAGGGTAGGGAGTGGGGAGTGGGGAGTAGGAAGTAGGGAGATAACCTCAAGACTATTCTTCTACTCCATTCCCCACCCCCCACTCCCCACCTCATCCGTCTAGCTGGAGTCGATTGAATTGGTGTGATCGAGGAGTGTAAAGAATGTTGAGTTGGGATCAAAGTTCGAGTATTGCGCTGATGCAGCGAGAACGCGCTTGGGTGGAGATTGATCTGGCGGCACTGTCTCATAATGTCCAGCAGATTCTCAGCCTAATTTCACCTAAAACAGAATTGATGGCGGTTGTGAAGGCGGACGCTTACGGGCATGGAGCCGTGACTGTAGCGCAAACCGTTCTGCAATCAGGCGCGAGTTGGCTAGGAGTCGCAACGATTCCTGAAGGCATTGAACTGAGAGAAGCGGGAATTGAAGCGCCGATCTTGGTTCTAGGCGCGACACATACTTCTGAACAAATTCGAGCGATCGAGCATTGGAATCTCCAACCGACGCTGTGTACACCGAAACAAGCTTTGGTCTATTCGGAATCTGCTCGTCGTACTTTGCCGATTCATCTCAAATTCGATACCGGAATGTCTCGCCTCGGAACGTCTTGGGAAAATGCGATCGAGTTTGTGAAATTGGTCAAAGGACTGCCGAATTTGTCGATCGCAAGTATCTATTCGCATCTTGCCACCGCTGAAGACCACGATCCTACGATTCGCCAACAACAACAGCAGCGATACGAAACCGCGATTCGTGCTTGTGGCTATGACTTGAATGGCAAACATCCGAAATTTCATTTAGCAAATTCGGCAGGTACGATCGTTGATTCAAGCTTGCACTATGACATGGTACGAACCGGACTTTTACTGTACGGACTTTATCCCGCCGAACATCTAAGATCCTCTTTAGATTTGCGACCTGTAATGCAAGTGAAAGCTCGTGTGACTCAAGTTAAAACGATTCAAGCGGGAACAGGTGTGAGTTACGGATATCGATTTATTGCCGATCGAGAAACCCAGATTGCCGTAATTGGAATCGGTTACGCAGATGGAGTACCTCGAAATTTATCCAATAGAATGACTGCGCTTGTTCGGGGACAACACGCTAAACAGATCGGCTCGATCACGATGGATCAACTGATGCTTGATGTCAGTCACATTCCCGCTTTGCAAGAAGGAGAAGTTGTCACCTTATTGGGTCAAGACGGCAACGAGAAGATTTTGGCGGATGATTGGGCGAATTTGCTAGGAACAATTTCTTGGGAAATTCTCTGTGGATTCAAGCATCGATTACCGCGTGTGGCAGTGGGTAAGCCACTTGTAAAACCAGAACAATTCAATCCTCGATCGCGCACGTTAAGCTAGATGCAGAGCGTATCGGGAGCGCGATCGTGGTTTTCATTAATCCTAAAACAGACTTCGCTTTCAAAAAAATCTTCGGATCTGAGCAAAGTCACGGAATTCTAATCAGTTTTTTGAACGCCATGCTCTATAAAGGGGAAGCGATCGTTCAAGATTTGACGATTCTAAATCCGTATCAAGCACCCAAGCTTCGTGGCGTTAAAGACACTTATCTCGATGTGAAAGCCCTACTCAGTAGCGGTGAAACCGTCATTATTGAGATGCAAGTGTTGAACGTTGAAGGGTTTGAGAAACGAATCCTTTACAACGCCGCGAAATCTTATTCTATTCAACTCAATGCAGGCGAACCTTACTCCAGCCTAAATCCGGTGATTGCACTCACGATCACAGATTTTAGACTATTTGAAGACATTGACAATCCGATTTCCCACTTCGTTCTTAAGGAAAAAGAATATTTAGTGAATCATCCGATCGAGGATATCGAGCTTGTGTTTGTCGAATTGCCAAAGTTCACCCGTACCTTAGAAGAGTTAGAAACGCTGACAGACAAATGGATTTACTTTCTTCAACACGCTCCAGATTTACGCACTGTCCCAGACAATATGGGCGAGGTGAGAGAAATTCAACAAGCATTTGAGATGGCAAATCAAGCCACGCTAACTCCAGAAGAATTGGACGAGTTAGAACATCAAATCTTTTTCATTCAAGATCAGCGAGGTGCGATCGAGAAAGGAATCAAACAAGGAATTCAGCAAGGACTCCAACAAGGAATTCAGCAAGGAATTCAGCAAGGACTCCAACAAGGAGAACGACAGGCAAAATTAGAGATTGCTCAACGGATGCTTGCGATGATGGATGATGAGTCGATCGCGCAAATGACCGGATTATCGATCGGAGATATTCAGCAACTCAGACAGCAGGCTCAAACGCCTGAATAATCTCAGTTTCTGCGACCATGAATCGCCCAAACAAGAACGCATTGCCAAAACCATATCGCTCGCGGCAATGCGTCTAGCTTGTTATACGATCGATGTCCTATTACACCTGTAAACTAATGGCATAGTTCGGGAAATGCTGTCGGCAGTTCATCTCACTAACGTAAGAAAAGCCATTAGACTGTTTGGGCATCTGAAGGAACAGATTCTAAGCTTTGATTCAGTTGTTGTCGGGCGAGATAGTCTGCTAACTGAGCCTCAATCTTAGTACGAACTTCTTCGCGATAGTCCAAGAAATGCTCATTCAGCGCACAGACAGCAAGGTAATGTTCTGCCACCTTTGGATTCTGTTTGAGAATGCTAACCAGATGATGCCAGAATTTCCACCGTGTTTCTCGGATAACACCTTGTCGCCAGCAGACAATTAAAAATGCTTGAAGTACTTTCCAAGTGAGTTTTCTGAGCTTTTTAGAATGTCTTGGCGCACCTAGCTTGAGGAAATGTCGGTAAGTTCGATCGAGATAATTCACCGGATCATACAGTCGCCAAAATCCATCAATATACTCGCGAGTAACTTCTTCAAGCGGACGAGTCGGCACAAAGTTCATCAAAGTCGATTGATTCAAATTGGCATTGTTCTCGACTAAGCGACCTTCCCGTTTCAAACGATGCCAAAGTGCAGTATCCGGTAAAGCTTGCAGCATCGAGAAAATTGCGATCGGAATCGTGGTCTGTTCCACAAATCGCACAATTCGATCGCCTGCTCCAGAGGTTTCTCCATCAAATCCAATGATGAAGCCTGCCATCACTCGCAAACCTTTTCGAGCGATCGCATCGACCGCATCAGACAACGAATTCCGAGTGTTCTGATGCTTGTTCGTGAGCGATAAACTAGCCTCATCCGGTGTTTCAATTCCTAAGAACACCGCATTGAAATTGGCTTCTACCATCAATTCCATCAGTTCGTCGTCTTGTGCCAAATCGACAGAAGCTTCAGTACTGAGATGGAATGGATAATTATGTTCTTTCATCCAGTCTTGCATCGCTCTGAGCAGCAGTTTCACATTGCGTTTGTTGCCAATGAAATTATCATCGACCATGAAAATCGTGCGTCGCCAGCCCAGTTCATACAACCGATCGAGTTCTGCTAACAATTGCTCTGGGCTTTTCGTCCGGGGTTTGCGCCCATAGAGAACAATGATGTCGCAGAATTCACACTGAAATGGACAACCGCGTGAGAACTGCACTGACATATTATCGTAAGCATCAAAATCCAGCAGATCAAATCGAGGAATCGGCGTAATCGTTACATCTGGTCGATCGCCGTCTGAGCGATAGGTTCCGTTCGTTTCGCCTCGCTCGATCGCTTCAATGAACTTCGGTAAGGTAATCTCTCCTTCATCCAAAATCAGATAGTCTGCTTCAGCCACTTCATTTGGGAGAGCCGTTGCATAAGGACCTCCAACCGCAACTCGCTTTCCTCGTCGTTTTGCTTCTTGAATTTGTGTGAGAAGATCCTGCTTCTGCACAATCATGGCAGACATCAGCACTAAATCTGCCCACTCCCATTCTGCTTCAGTGACGTTGCGAAGATTGCGATCGACCAATTTAAATTCCCATGCTTGCGGCAAAATCGCAGCCACCGTAATCAACCCCAACGGTGGTAACATGGCTTTTCGACCGACAAGCTCTAGTGCTTTTTCAAACGACCAAAAGCTTTGTGGAAAGACAGGATAGAGCAATAAAACACGCATATCGAAGCCTTGATAATTTCTTCTAGGAACAAATGAAAAGCTGTCGCAAGCTTAACTTGTTCTATTCGATCGCTTCTTTGGATGTTTTATTTCGTAACGAAGTTTCCACAATTTGGTTAAAGTTCTGTAACAGGAACAGCAATCGCACCGAAGCACGATCGCACAGCATTAATCTTAGAGGATGTTTGAAAAGCAATCGTTCATCGCATTCCCCCGCCCGGAAATGAATCTCCGGGCGAACTCGCAACGCAGTAAAGCCGCTTTTTGTACTTCTCAAACATCCTCTTAGGCAAGCTGACTCACAAAACTTGCTTGCTCCTCTGGACTCAGCGGTTGTAGCTCCATCAACAATTGAGTTGCTTCCGAGGATAGAGTTGCATCTGTTGGAATGCCACTAGCTAACTGCTGACCGAGTTGATACCAGAATGCCAAACGAGTATTGCCATCCATTGCCTTGTAGCGATCGCCTCCAGAATTAGTGGGCTGTTTGTTACCAGGAATCAGTTCTAGCATGGCTTTGCTTGGATTTGGATCGAGTGCAATTTCATCACCTGGTCCCGCCTTGCTTCTAAGAAAGCTGCCTAGCGTTTGCACTTGTTCGTCAGTGGACTGTGCCTGAATTTCTTGAATCAATCCGGTCATCTCACTGCTATTTGTACTACTGAATGCAGTTGCAGGAATTGAGCCAGAAAGATTTTTAAATAGAAGACCTAATAAAGCGAGTTGATCGTCAGCGGGCAAACTTTGAAACTTGGCGATCGCTTGATCGAGATCGCTGGCATTCATGGAGGTCATAAAAATAGTTTCCAAATCACCTACAGGCATAAGGGTATTTGTCTTAGGGCGAAGAAACCCCTACACAAAGAGAGATGATTTGCTGGAAATGGGCGATGAGGGACTCGAACCCCCGACGTCCTCCTTGTAAGGGAGGCGCTCTACCAACTGAGCTAATCGCCCGCGCTTGATTAATATAACAGATAATTGATTCTCGATTACGATTTGATCCAGATTTATTTTTAATTTTTTGCGATGCCTTCTGGTCGTACTCATGACAGCATTACTCTCTGGAGTTTACCGATCGTAGCTCTCATTACGTTCGGGCTGACTCAAAGCAGCAATCTCACCTTACTCGTTTCCGGTGGATTCCTTTTTGCTGGCTTGATGTTTGGTCCCGATCTAGATATCTACTCGCAACAGTACAAACGCTGGGGAATTCTGCGCTGGATTTGGCTGCCTTACCGCCGAAGTATGAGACATCGATCGATCTTTTCTCATGGTGCAATTATCGGTACGATCGGACGAATTCTTTATCTCGGAATTTGGATTACTCTATTTGCGATTACCGGAATTTTCATTAGTGCGATCGCTCAACAGTTTCTCGGCATGACCGCTCAATGGCAAACCGCTGCACAATCGACGATCGCATTAACAATTCAATCCTCGATCGCACTTGTTCAAAAAGCCTCGATCGAATGTTTAGCGCTCATGATTGGATTAGAACTTGGTGCAATGAGTCACAGTTTAAGTGATTGGATTGGGTCTACGATCAAACGCTGGAACAAGCGACGAAAGCGCTAAAGTGTTGGGTGAACAATCTATGAATGCTTCAATGTCTGAAACCTTAAAAGCGCTACAAGAATTGATCGAGGTGGTGGCGCAACTGAGAAACCCAGAAGGGGGCTGTCCTTGGGATTTAGCACAAACACCACAAAGTTTGATGCCTTATGTGATTGAAGAAGCGTATGAGGTTGTAGACGCGCTTCGGAGTGGAGATGAAGCTGCGATCGCAGATGAACTCGGTGATCTTCTCCTCCAAGTTGTTCTCCAAGCTCAAGTTGCAAAAGATCAACAACAATTTGATCTCACAACGGTTGCTCAAAATATCACCGCAAAGCTGATTCGTCGTCATCCTCACGTTTTCAATAATTTAGAAGTTCAGAGCATTGATGAAGTGCATCAGAACTGGGAAAGGATTAAAGCAACTGAGAATGGTGAAGAACCGACGTTAAGTGACAAGTTGAGAAAATATGCCCGATCGCTGCCTCCTTTGATGGCGGGTATGAAAATTTCTCAGAAAGCGGCGAAAGCAGGATTCGAGTGGGAATCGATCGACGGTGTTTGGGATAAGTTCCACGAAGAACTAGCCGAATTTCAACACGCACTTCAGCATGAAGGCAAAGAGAATCAACAAGCAGAACTTGGAGATTTACTATTCACAATTATCAACTTAGCGAGATGGGCAGATCTTGATCCAGCGGAAGCCCTTCAGGGAACGAACGATCGCTTTATTCAGCGTTTAGTCCAAATGGAAGCGGTGGTCGATCGACCATTATCGGACTACTCTCTCGAAGAACTCGAACAATTTTGGCAAGAAGCAAAGAAAAAATTAGCAAAAGAGCGATCGTAAACTGCCTCTTTCTCAGGTATGATAAACACAGTTTGAAGGGGAGTAGCTGCTGACTCGTTCAGCCCGCTTGAATCAACATACTGGCGATGAGCCTGGTTCAAGCGACAAAGACAGACTTCTTTGTAAGCGAGACTTTCACGAAGTTCACGAAGTGACGTGAGCTTGGTGGAGTCGTTTACCTCTCTCGCATCAAGCTCACTCAGTTCATCCCTACACCGATCTGAGAGGAGCTTATGTTAACAGCATTCACAGCAGGTTTATTACTGATCACCGTGTCAGAATTGGGCGATAAAACCTTCTTTATCGCTATGTGTCTGGCAATGCGGCATTCTCGTCGGTACGTCTTTTTGGGCGCAATTTTGGCGTTGGCAGCGATGACCCTGATTTCTGTTGTGGTTGGGCATTTTGCAACAATTCTACCCAAACCTGTGATTCACTACGGCACGATCGTGCTTTTTATCGTGTTCGGTTTCAAGATGCTCTACGATGCGAGTAAGATGCCGATCGAGTGTCGCCAGACCTCTTTATCAACGAGTGGTGATTGTACGTCTGATGCGGAGAAAGAAGCACTTGAAGCGGTTTCTCAGGCGGAGGCGAATCTTCGGAAGAAAACTCCGTTTGCGATTTCTCTGGAAGCTTTTACACTGACGTTTATCGCGGAATGGGGCGATCGAACTCAGATTAATACAATGGTTCTAGCGGCATCAAATAACGCGATCGGGGTAACGATCGGTTCGATTTTAGGACATGCGATTTGTTGTGCGATCGCAGTATTCGGAGGTCGCCTGATCGCGTCTCGGATTTCAGAACGTACCGTCACACTAATCGGCGGAATTCTATTCTTCGTCTTCGCGCTCCACACGTGGTGGTTTGAAAAGATCTAAACTGAATGGGCGATACAAGATTCGAACTTGTGGCTTCATCCCTGTCAAGGATGCACTCTACCACTGAGTTAATCGCCCGTAGTTATTTACAGTATCAAATCGATGTGAATTTGTCCAGCGTTTTGAGAACTCCGAATCTGGCTCGAAGTTCTCAAATTCAAATTAATTCGGCTTCTTCACTCGTTCTTCGATATCTTCTAGCGTTTGAAGAACGAGGCGTTTTGCCTGAAGTTGCCAGCCGATTTTCTGAACCTGAAATGCGATCGCGCCTCCTACGATCGTGGCAATAAAATCCAACGGCTGCGACATTGAAATCCCAAACAGTAGCCCCAATCCTGCAATTCCCCAGAACGGTAATGCGACGGTTTGACGCTGATCTGCGATCAGTTTATTAATCGGATCAGTCGGCATCTCTGCTAAAAGTTGCTCTTTGACCTGTTTTTGTTCTGCTGCTGAGACGGACAACCCAATTTTTTGCCGCAATTTCTCGATCTTTCGGGCATCTGTGCTGTACTGCGTCAGTTCATCCTCTGCCATCAGAATTAAGCGATCGTACTGTCCCATTCTTTTTCCAATAACTCGCCTCTTCTATTGTTCATCAAATTCTTGCACTAACAAATTCTGAATCTGTGTTTGAAGCGGTTGGATTCTCTGCTGTACCACCGTCCAGATCACTTCATCATCAACCTGAAAATAGGCATGAGTAATAATGTCCCGTAGTCCTGCTATTTTTCGCCAATCTACTTCTGGGTACTTTTCCCGCAGTTGGTTCGGAACGTTCTTGGTCGCTTCTCCGATGATCTGAAGGTTTCGCATGACTGCATCGTAAGTGCGAACATCAGCGAAAAATTCTTCCACCGTCAATCCTTCGACATATTGCAGAATTTTAGTACAGCTATCCACGATGTCTTGCAGGTACAAGCGAACACTACGTGACATAGATCGCCTCGCGCTCAACATTTTCACGAATCTGTGACCGCAATCCTGTACGGGTAACTAAATCAACTTTGGTTCCTAAATGGTCTTCAAGATAGAACTTGACATCCATATACAAATCAAACGTTAACGGTGGCTCTAGATCGACTAGCAAATCAACATCACTATCAGGACGAGCCTCATCTCGCGCCACTGATCCGAAGATGGCAAGCGATCGCACTCCCATTTTTCTCAAGGTCGCTTCATGTTCTTTCAACGTCGCCAAGACTTGATCGCGCTTCATCTCAATGCCTCAACTCAATGCTTCTATTTTGCACCGCCGCCGATCGCATAAAAAACGCGATCGTACTCAGTGCCAAAATTCCCATGATCCCCGCTAACGGATTGCGATCAATTCCTGTGACCCAAGCTGGAACCCGATTCGTGAATGTTATCAATTGCCCTACATTCACGAGGTAATAGCCCCAAACGATTCCTGCATGAAAGCCGATCGATAATCCCAATCGTCCCCGTGTGGCTCGTTTTGCCCAAACTAGAATCGCTCCCAGAATTACGAGGGCAAAAATCTGTGGACGAATCCCATGCACTGCTGCGTAAACAAAACTACTGACTAAAAGCGAAATTTGAGGAGAATAATCGCGATCGAGTTCATTTAACAACCAGCCGCGAAATAATAATTCTTCAGCGAATCCAACTGCGATCGCCATTAGTCCACCTTCTAGAGCGAGTCGCAGAAAGGTGCTCGAAGGAATTTGCCACTGTACCCAACCCAAAATTCCTTGAATTGCAAACATCAAAAGCAAGCTACCAAGCCCGATCGCTAATCCTTGCAGAACATTCTGAATCGTTTGGCGCGGCTGTCTCAGTCCGTACACTCGAAACAGCGGCTCACGGTAAACAGATCGTCCCCAGAACTTTACGAGAAAGATAAATTCTACATACAGACCAATGAGAGTCAGAATTGAAGCTAGGTTCCGAGCCGCATCGTTCACGCCATAAAAAACGCTGACTGCCCATTCGATCGGAATCTTCAGAGGCAGCCATACTAAAAATAACATCAACACAAATAGCCCAATCCGGACAGGAGTTGGGCGATGAGAAATTGCAGCAAAATTAAATTTCAAGCGGCTTCTAACTTTATTCGTCAGGCTCGATCGTACTATCCAAGCCCTTCATTTTCAGAGTTTCGCTATAAAACTCAGCGTGTTCTTGAGCGCACGTAATCACCAACCCAACTCCACTATTGTGAGTTTCCATCATGACATTGACGGCTTGGGGCTGAGTCAGACTCGGAACCGTTTCCATCAACGCCTGCACCACATATTCCATCGTGTTGTAGTCGTCGTTATGCAGTAAAACTCGGTAGCGCGGTGCAAGTTTTCGGGTTGTTGAACGCTTTTCAATAGTTTCAACAGACACAGTTCTATCCTCTCCGTTAGCGATTAGGGGACAATTTAGACAAGGGGTTTCGCCCTATTGATTTTAATGATTTCGATCGTAGACTGACAGAATTCAGTCCAACTCCAGATCCGGGCAGACAAGTAATGATTGGATGCCTTTAGCACACGGGCACGTGATCACGTCTTAGCGTTTCTTCACGATGCGCGTTACTACCTATTCTATCCAAATCGTCGAAAATCGATCAATCAATCAGATGGGACACTAGCAGGTTATCGCTCCCAAAACTTAGAATTAGAAAATGCTTTGATAAATCCTTCATAAAGTCTATGGCTGCCGATTTTCAGCAGTTTCACTCTTCCCAGATCGTTTTTCTCGAACACAATGGCGCTCGTCTCTACGCTGAAGTGGTGCAATTTGTGGAATCGAGGGGACTGTGTTGGGTTCGCCCGATCGCATTAGTGACATCAGACGGAGACTGGACAGATGGCGATCGATTAACGTTGCAAGATCTCCAAGACGGGTCTGATCTGATGTGTCCTGCCGTTTTGTTCCGAGAAGCCTTGGATATGGAGGTTCTGCCTGTTTTAGCCCGGTTAGGAGCCGAATCGAAAGAGCGAAATCCGCTATCTCACCGTCATCTACATCAGTTCATTCAGCAGATTTGGCAGGCACGTCCAGAAGTGTTTGAGAATAAAGCACTGTAAAAATTAGGGTTTTTAATGTTACAAACAACGAAACCTTACTAAACGACGTTTCAGGACTTTTACGAGATTTGCACGATTAGAATTATGTATATTTGCACACATTATTAGTGAAACTACTTACCGAAAAATTTAAATAAGGTGCTCGATCGAATAAAGTTTCTGCGAAACCGCGAACCTGCCCTAGTCGTTCTCAAGTCAGGGCAGTTATCGTCAGAGCGTCCACCGGAAAAACTTGTTTGAGATCGTAAAGTTATGCAGAGTTTGCTCGTCCGTCCACAAGCTACCATCATTCGCCCATGCGGTTCTCTCAACGCTGCAACTGCCACAGACTTCCAACATCAATTTCACTCCGCGATTCTCTCTGAACGACATAGCGCTCTTCTAATCGACATGAGCCAGGTCGAATCTTTAGACAGTGCAGGTTTAATGGCTCTGGTTTCGACTCTGAATTTAGCGCAAGCAAATGGAAAAAGATTAAGCCTCTGTTCCGTTTCAGTGTCGATCCGAATCGTATTTGAACTGACACAACTCGATCGAGTATTCGAGATTTTCGAGAGTTTGTCCGCGTTTGAACTGGCGATCGCTTGAATTCGTTGATTCACCTTGCTTTTCATTCCGCCATCGGTCGCTATACTGGAAAGTCGATCGCGCTCAAGAAAGGCAAGGTGAACCGTGACAATTGCAGTTGAAACTCTCGTCAATACTGATATTCTGCGTCCGGCTCGATATCTTGGCAACGAACTCGGAGCCGTTCACAAACCTTGGACTGATGCGACCGTTCGCTGGGTCTTGACCTACCCCGAAATCTACGAAGTGGGAGCCTCAAACCTCGGTCACATCATTCTTTACAGTATTCTGAATACACAACCTCGGCAGTTATGCGATCGGGCGTATCTCCCTGCACCCGATCTCGCCGCCAAACTCCGAGAAACCAAAACGCCTTTATTTGCAGTCGAATCTCGTCGCCCGTTGACTGATTTCGATATTCTCGGATTTAGTCTCAGTTACGAACTTGGAGCGACGAATATTCTTGAAATGCTGGATTTGGCTGGAATTCCGCTGACTTGGAAAGCTCGATCGGAGAATGATCCCCTAATTTTTGCAGGCGGACAGACCGCAACCTCGAATCCTGAGCCATATGCAGATTTCTTCGATTTCGTGGCGTTAGGAGACGGGGAAGAACTCTTGCCCGAAATCGGCTTAGTAATCGAAGAAGGTAAAACCGCAGGATTGAGCCGCGAAGAATTATTGCTCGATCTCGCTCAAGTTCCGGGCGTTTACGTGCCCAGATTTTACGATATGGCTCCAGACGGCTCAGTTCACCCGAATCGTCCAGACGTGCCCAAACGAATTCTCAGACGGGTTGCAACTCCAATTCCCGCTTATTCGATCGGGCTAGTTCCGTATGTGCAAACGGTTCACGATCGATTGACGATCGAGATTCGTCGCGGTTGTACGAGAGGCTGTCGATTCTGCCAACCGGGAATGCTGACTCGTCCTGCTCGTGATGTCGAACCCGAACAGGTTGTAGACGCGATCGAGGAAGGCATGAGAGCGACCGGATACAACGAATTTTCGCTGCTGTCTCTCAGTTGCTCGGATTATCTCGCTTTACCTGCGGTTGGAGTTGAGATTAAGAATCGGCTGAAAGGGGAAAATATTTCGTTGTCTTTGCCGAGTCAGCGAGTCGATCGCTTTGACGAAAATATTGCCAATATCATCGGTGGGACTCGTCAGACGGGAATCACATTCGCGCCCGAAGCTGGAACCCAACGAATGCGCGACATTATCAACAAGGGTCTAACCAATGAAGAATTGCTACGAGGCGTAAAAACGGCATTCGAGCAGGGTTGGGACAAGATTAAGCTCTACTTTATGATTGGGCTTCCAGGCGAAACTGATCCGGACGTGTTAGGAATTGCAGACACAATTCGCTGGTTGCGTCGGGAATGCACGAAACAAGGGCGCAGACGGTTAGATTTCAACGTAACCATTTCTAATTTCACACCAAAGCCGCATACGCCATTCCAGTGGCACTCGGTTTCGACAACGGAATTTAAGCGCAAACAGGCACTCCTGAGAGAAGCATTTCGATCGATAAAAGGAGTCAAAATCAATTTCACCGATACTCGGATTTCGGCGATGGAAGATTTTGTCGGAAGAGGCGATCGACGTTTAGCCCCGGTCGTTCAACGCGCTTGGGAACTCGGTGCGGGAATGGATTCATGGTGGGAAAGTCTTGAGAAAGCGTTTGGGGCGTGGACACAAGCGATCGAGGAAGCGGGAGTCACATGGAAATATCGCCAAGTCGAAAACGGGGAATGGAATATTTTCGAGTCGGATGAATCGAGTGAGCTTGATGCGCCGTTGCCTTGGGATCATTTGGATACAGGGATCGATAAGAAATGGCTGAAGGAAGATTTGCAAAAAGCACTTGAAGCCGCGATCGTTCCTGATTGTTCGTTCGAGGGTTGTTCTCACTGTGGCGTTTGTGGCGTTGATTTTGGTCACAATATCGTGATTCCACCGCTTGAAATTCCCGAATTTACTGGACATTTTGAGCCAGATCAGACACGGGCGCAACGCCTACGGGTACGAATGGGTAAAGAAGGTGAAATGGCATTATTAAGTCATTTGGACATGATGCGATTGTTCGATCGTGCCGTTCGTCGCGCATCAATTCCGGTGACATTCACAGGCGGATTTCACCCCTCGCCCCGAATTGTCCCCGCGAGTGCACTACCCCTTGGGGTCAGCAGTTCCGGTGAAATTGTCGATTTTGAATTAACTCGATCGATGGAGATTGAAGAATTCCGCGATCGACTGAGTGCCCAACTTCCCGCAGAAATCCCAATCTATTCAATTGAAGAAGTCAATCCACAACAACCCGCCGCCGCTGTCCTACTCCAAAAGGCAGAATACCGAATCGAGGTCGGGTCTGAAACTGAAGCAAATTGGCAGAGTTGGATCGATGAAACTTTGGCGAAATCGGAAATTTGGTTAGAGCAAACCACCAAAAAGGGCAAAACTTATCCGTTAGATATCCGCGATCGCTTATTTGATCTGCAATTGCTTGAGTCAACCGCACAGAAAGCCACTCTGCGATACATCGGTAGCTGTCAGAACGATGGAACGCTATTACGTCCAGAGCAAATGGTTACGATTCTTGAACAAGTTTCTGGACAAGAATTACATCTATTAGCGATTCATCGCAGTCAATTGTTTTTGGCGTAATCAAACTTTCCGTAGTCACCCTACATAAAATCAAATCGTGAAAATTGGTACGGATGCAAATTCGCACGTTATAATGCTTTGCATCACAGTTTGTGGCGAGCTAGGGAACCCCGTAAATGCTGTCGGGCGTTGGTCTTAGAGACTCGTTCAGGCTGTTAGCCAGATTTTCGTAATTCTTCATCCAGATGCAGCGGACGAAATATATACGATCGCTGCCTGTTTGATCGGAGTTCACTCGTTGACTGTTCAGAGTCAGAGTGAGGATCGGTTTGAGGTTGTTTTTTCAAACCCTCTCACGTCGAACACTACTCAGACTTCATCGTGATTGAGATTTCACGTTCCTGTGTTTTTTCCCCTGCGATCGGAGCAAAACTTCAAAGGCTTCGATCGCATCCCCAGTTTTGAGGAAATTGAATGCCAAAGCAAATTGTGATTGCTGAGCAGCATAGAATCGCTGCTGTATTTTCAGAAGATCAAATCCAAGAATTAATCGTTGCCACCGGAAGTCATCAGGTGAGCGACATTTATTTAGGGATTGTCGAAAACGTTTTACCCGGAATCGATGCCGCGTTTGTCAATATTGGCGATTCTGAACGAAATGGATTTATTCACGTTTCAGATCTAGGACCGTTAAGACTAAAGCGATCGGCAGGTTCGATTACAGAACTGCTTGCCCCACAGCAAAAAGTTCTCGTCCAGGTGATGAAAGAGCCGACCGGAAATAAAGGTCCGCGCCTCACCGGAAATATCTCGATGCCCGGTCGTTATTTAGTCCTGATGCCAAACGGTCGCGGAGTGAATCTCTCCCGCCGAATTCGCAACGAAAATGAGCGGAATCGTCTCAGAGCCTTAGCGATTCTGATTAAGCCCGCTGGCATGGGAATTGTGATCCGTACTGAAGCGGAAGGAATGCCCGAAGAGGCAATCATGGAGGACTTAGAAGCACTCCAGAAACAGTGGGAAGCGATTTTACAAGAAGCAGGTTCGACTCGTGCGCCTGCGCTCCTAAATCGCGATGACGATTTTATTCAAAAAGTTCTACGGGATGTCTACAGTTCTGATGTCAACCGAATCGTTGTCGATTCTCACACGGGATTAAAACGAGTTAAACAACAGTTATTAAACTGGGGCGGCGGCAAACCTCCCCAAGGAATTCTGATCGATCATCACCGCGATCGCATTTCTATCCTCGATTATTTCCGCGTCAATGCCGCGATCCGAGAAGCGCTCAAACCGAGAGTCGATCTCCCTTCTGGCGGTTACATCATCATTGAGCGAACCGAAGCTTTGACCGTAATTGATGTCAACTCTGGATCATTTACTCGATCGGCAACCGCAAGAGAAACCGTTCTTTGGACGAACTGCGAAGCCGCAACCGAAATCGCTCGACAATTACGCCTTAGAAATATTGCAGGTGTGATTATCGTAGACTTCATCGATATGGAGTCTCGCCGCGACCAGTTGCAAGTTCTGGAGCACTTCAATAAAGCCCTGCGATCGGACAAAGCGAAACCGCAAATTTCTCAGCTTTCCGAACTCGGCTTAGTCGAACTCACCCGGAAACGCCAAGGGAAAAACATTTACGAATTATTCGGTCGTCCCTGTCCGACTTGTGGCGGTTTAGGACACGTCGTTCACCTACCCGGAGAAAGTGAGGCTGAGGAAGGTGAAAGCCTGGATACCCGTCCTGCTGCTCGATATGACAGCACCCCTCGACGCACTGAACCCCGGCGCGATCCTGCTCCTGCAACCGAATCTTTCTGGGAAGGAGACGATCTAGAAAACGAAGGTGGCGATTCTGATCTCGAACTCTTGCATCATCCGAGCTATCAAGAACGCGGTCGATCGACAAGAACACGATCGCGTCAGCGTCGTCCTCGAATTGGTGAAGAAGCTCCCCGCGCTGAGTTTCCGCGCAATGATGCCCCCGTTCGGGAAACGCCCGCTAGACCGAGCCGTTGGGAAGAATCAGGCAGTCGTCCGAATGGATCGATTCCCGCTCCGACCTTGGTTTCTCGATCGACCGAATTCACGCCTGAACCCGCGATCGATCCTCCCGTCGAAGAAGCCCCCCGCGAAAACCGCTACGAAGATCGGCGCAATAATCGCAACCAAAGACGCGATCGATTTAACAAGACTCCGGCTGAACCGCCTGAAGTCGTCTATGTCGAAATGACTCCAGACGAGCAGGACGTTTACGCCTGGATGGGAATTTCGCCGCTGATTCTATCGAGTCAAGAAGTGAAGAATCCGAAGTCTGCACTCGTGTCGGTTCTTCTTCCCGGTGAAGCTCCTCCACCTGAAGCGGTTCAAACTGCTCCGGTTGAAGCGTTACCGACGATTGACGTTCCTGCTGTCGAAGAGCCTGTCGAAGAACTTGTCGAAGAATCTCCAGTCAAAGAGGATTTTCCTAAGATTGCAGCCGAAGTGGAAAAGCCTGAACTGGAAGAAGTAGCCGTCGAATCTGCTGAACCAGAGGAAGAAGCCCCAGTGAGAAGAAGACGGCGGCGATCGTCTGCAACCGCGAACGATTAACGTGCCTCAGAATCCGACCCTTGAAATGGAGCAGTCTTTGTGGAAGCAAGGACTGCTTCGTGTTGCAGGTGTGGATGAAGTGGGTTTGGGATGCCTTGCAGGTCCGATTGTTGCCGCCGCTGTTCTCTTGCCGCCTGAGTGTAGACTGATCGAAGGCGTTCGAGATTCTAAACTTTTGTCTGCTCAGGCTCGATCGCGGCTTTTCATTCAAGTTAAAGAGACCGCGATCGCAGTCGGAGTCGGAATTGCAACTGTCCAAGAAATTGAACAAATCAACGTTCTTCGTGCTTCCTACTTGGCAATGCAGCGAGCCTTGTCTCGAATTGCACCTTACGATCACGCTTTGATTGATGGTCGTCCGATCAAACAAGCAGAGTTAGGGTCACATACTGCAATGATTGACGGCGATGCGACTTGTTATGCGATCGCGTGTGCGTCGATCGTGGCGAAAGTAAGACGCGATCGATTCATGCAGCGACTTGCAAAACGTTATCCCTATTATGGTTGGGAACGCAATGCAGGTTATGGAACAAAGCAGCATTTAGAAGCGATCGACCAGTTCGGCATCACGCCTTATCACCGTCGAACTTACGCGCCTGTGCAAAGAGCGATCGAGCAATTAACGTTCAATTTAGAGGATTAACTGCGATCGGATCAGTTGACGTATTGTTCTCCATCTGCAAAGCGACCCAGTTGCGGTAATCGTTCAATAACTGCTGCATCAAACGCTGTTTAATCGTGGATAAAACGCTCATCAGCAAACCATTTCCAGCCGTCTCTATCAAAGGGCGCGGCATAAATGTGAACGGTGGCGGAAGTTCGACCTGTACAACCAAATCAGCCTGTCCCTTCAGATAAGTCACGCCATGCTGTTGGGCGGGTGAAAGTCTTCCGTTTAAATCCAATGAAAACTTGTCTCGGTTATAGTCAATTCCGCGCACATCACACGCGATCGACTTTAAATTGATCGTTGCAGGTTCCGTTAACCAAACCCGCATATCTACCACAGGTTGAATGCACAACGTCATGAAGTTGAGCTGCCGCATCTTCAGCCGATACACATCGTCGTCCATTGGTTCAATCTGACTTGATGCGGCGAGTGCATTCACGACTCGTTGCGGTTGCCGTAAATAATTTGTGATATGAATAGGCTGCTCTGGAACAACCAGATCAACTCCCAGTGAGGCAGAAAACCGAATATCCATCAGGGAAAGTTTGTGAGGAGGTTCTTATTAATTATGAACTAATTTTAAGGGGCTTATTCTAACTGTTCGTTCACCTTTTGAAATATAAACATATTTAGTTGATTAAAAGATTACTGTTTTACAAAACTCAGCAGATTATAAAACAGGACTAGAGTTTTGAAAGTTAGGGAATTGACAATGACACAGACTATCGCGCATTTAGGACCGCATGGGACTTATGCAGAAGCAGCAGCACTAAAATACTTATCTTGGCTGACTCAGACCGCGAATGATAGTGCGTTTCTCTGTCCTTATCCCAGCATTGCACAATCTCTAGAAGCGGTTGCAAAAGGACAGGCGCATTTCGCTGTGGTTCCAGTCGAAAACTCGATTGAGGGAAGTGTAACGATGACAATGGACGCGCTTTGGCGACTCGATACACTTAGAATTCAACATGCGATCGTGCTGCCAATTCATCATGCTTTGTTGTCGATCGCAGAACGGTTAGACGAAATTCAAACAGTTTATTCTCATCCTCAAGCCCTGGCTCAATGTCAAAACTGGCTCGATCGTCATCTTCCAAATGCTCAATTAATCGCTGCAAATTCGACGACTGAAGCACTACAGCATTTAGGGGCGGATCAAACGATCGCAGCAATTTCCTCACAGAGAGCAGCGCAATTGTACAGTTTGCCAATCCTCGCTTCACCGATTAATGATCATCCCGAAAATTGCACTCGGTTTCTCGTTCTCAGTTTGGATGCTTCAAAAGGTGGCAGTCGAACTTCTCTAGCCTTTAGTGTGAGCGCAAATCAGCCTGGAGTCTTGGTCAAACCGCTTCAGATTTTTGCAGAACGAGGAATTAATTTAAGTCGAATTGAATCGCGACCGACTAAGCGATCGCTCGGTGATTATGTCTTTTTCATGGATTTAGAAGCGGACACCTGCGAAGCTGCAATGCAATCTGCACTCGCAGAATTAGCAAATTGCACTGAAACCCTCAAAATCTTTGGCAGCTATGATGTTCTGCCCTCGATGAGTTGAGGTGTCTCATTCGCAACCAAGACAGGTTCAGGAATTGCTAAAGGTTGAAGCGGTTTCGCATTTTCTTCGAGCTTTGCACCGATTTCTAGAGGCGCTTCTTGAGGAGCAGGTAAGCCATCCAGAGGTCGAGCTACTTCAGGTTCAGGAGTAGCTTGAATCGTAGGTTTCACCAATTGATCTACAGCCTGTTTCACGAATATTTGCAGAAAGGGCAACCGTCGATTTTGCTCAAAAACTTTCTGCATCACTTGTTGCAGCACGTCTTGTTTAATCTCTCCACTCGGCTGACCTTCAAAATATTCAATCAGTGTCAATCCAGCCATTCGAGTCAAATACGCAGCACTTACACCTTGCATCAATCCACCTGCAACAAAAGTGAGCGCGTTCGTTTTTAGAATCGATGCGATCGCTTGTGTCGAAACTTCCACAAGTCCCAATTTCACCATCACACTCGCCATCGTTGCCGCAACTGTTTTCGCTTGCTCTAACGTGAATTTGCGCTGATACAGATTGCTCAGATCGAGTACCATTTGCCCATTAATTGCAGCGGTTGCTAACAAATCTAATGCTGGAAATGGATTCGCAAACGCCGTTCCCGCTACAATCCACTGAGCTTGATCGATTTTCGGCATTGCTCGATCGCGTCTCACTCGATTTAATGCCGTTTTCGCCTCAGCTTGAACTGCGGTCACATTACTCAGCGAACTTGATAAAACAAGCTGCTGTCCTTCGTGTAAAAGAATTTGATTTAATCGATCGAGCAATGGCGAAATCTGCGGATCTGGCTTCTCTAACCATTCTTTAACTGTGCCATCCGCTCTGTGTTGTCTAATCTTTAACGATTTCGGATTCGTTGCGATCGCAATCACATCTTGAGGCGCAAGAATCCCTGTCATTCGATCGCGCAAATGATTCAAAATCATCTGCTGTGCTTCTGGTAGATATTGATCTTGTTTATTAAAAATAAGAAGTAATCGTTTTCCAACCGCCGTTATTTTCTGAATTGCTTGAAGTTCAGTTGCCGTTAAATCACCATTCGTCACAAACAGAACGACATCTGACGATCGTGCTAATTTCCAAGCATCTCTTTCTGCAATAATTCCGCCATCCGTTGCAGCAAACAATTCTGGCGTATCTTGTAAAACTAACTTCTGTGAAATTCCCTCAGCCCAGCGATTTTGTAATAGATTCACGAGCATCGTTTTACCGACCGATTTTCCGCCCAATACTGCAAAGCGAATTTCATCTCGATTGAGATCTGAAGTGATGTGGTGAATCTGTGATCGCAAATCCGATAATTGTTGAGCGCTGCCATCGATCGTTAAATCCTGAGACTCGATCGCCAGCAAATCCAATAAGTTCTTTGCTTCAACTAATTCGGTTTGCACTCGATTCAGTGTAACTGGCTCAACCTGAATTTTCGGAGTGTCATCTTTCTGAAATTTCAATGCCACCCAAGCAATTCCGCTACCAATGACGATCGCGGGAAGCCAATCGCCCAAAGTATGTGTCAAATTCTCTAAAAACCACAGGGAAAGGGTTGCACCGATACCCCCGAAAATTAACGATCGCTGCCAGCTAGACATTCTTAATACATTTTGCAAACCACTGCCTTCCAGGATAAGCCATAGCTCTTTAGTTGACTTGTCCCAAACGAAGCAATTTAAACACGAAAAAGCCCCCCATCGCTGGAGGGCTTCGCATTCAATCAACTAAAACTTAACCGTTGATTGCAGGTGCAGACAGCGCCACAGGTGCAGCTTCGCCAGCAGCCAAGTCAAGCGGGAAGTTGTGAGCGTTGCGCTCGTGCATCACTTCCATTCCCAAGTTCGCACGGTTGATTACATCAGAC
>NZ_JBNXVP010000045.1:0-53041 GCF_050565645.1 Leptolyngbya sp. AN10 | reverse complement strand
AACTGCATAAGATTGCTTTGGTGTAGGAACTTGAGCATCTCACAATTTGCCCCGCCCAAGCTATTCTTGTCTCACATAAGACTCTCGATAAACTAATCGTTTCAGGACTTTTCTACATCACTAAGCCTTCGATGGCAAAGAAGGATTACCGAAAATCTGGCAAATTAAGCAGTGATGACTATCATTCACACGAGCTTGATACTCATCGTGATCAAATCGTCCTAGAAGATTGATATGTCGAGAACACATTGTTTTGGGATTCGGTGACTCACAGACTGCCCATCTCAACGCTCTCGCGAGTTTTTCACACTCATGTCGCAGCCTTCCTTTTAACTGTGAAGCAGGAATGACAAGCTGATTTTGAGCATTCCGAATGATGGGCTTATCTGCAAGTGATCCGGTTGAGCCGCCTGCTCCAACACATAGAGCAGTATCAATCACAGCCTTTAAGCGGAATGATTCAACAGAGTTCTGGAGGGATTGTAATTGCACCATTACTTTTCTCCTTGACGATTTGAGAGGGCAGGGGATTCTTGACTCACTTCAGAAACGAATGGGTAGAGATCAACCAGTTCACGCCAGATAGTCTCATAAGTGGAAGGCTGACCTTTCTCACCTCGTTTTGCCAGCATCCACGGGGCTAGATTCCCTTGATTGCTGCAATCTTCAGGCTTACACCAGGCTTCCTCAAAATTGTGCTTCAATTCAGCTTGTCCCTGTGTGAGACGAACTCGAAAATATCGATAGTTGAGAATTGCAGTGCGTTTGCCGCGTTCTAGTAAGCTTCGTAGTTGATAGAGTTGCGATCGCGGAAATTTCGCTTCTTTCAAGGCTCGGACTGTTGCAATTAATCCATCAATCTCATGGAGTGTGTAAGGAGCCGCAAAGAGCTTCAGAGTCGGCTGTTTATCCTGTTCTTTGGTTAAACCTTGATTCCGAAATTCGCTGATGTTTGACGAGATCATTGTGACTGCTTTCATCACTAAGAAATCGATCGTTCCACTGTAGTAATGATGCTTTTGCTTCAAGTCTTTGGCGCGTTTCTTAGCAGATTTGAGCAATTGACCGACTAACTGATCCGCATAGTAAATTGGCGTATCTTCAGCAGTAATCAAAACCCCCATTGACATACTCAATTCGCATTTAGAAACAGGCGCAGATTCAGGACGATAACGATGTGCATCAGGACTTGTTTTTGAGCATGGATACTTGTCTGCTAGTTGCTTCTCAAACTCTTCAGCGATCGTCTTTGCGATTTCCAATGCTCGATCTGCGGGGACAACGAGCAAGACATCATCACCGCCGATCGTAATAATCTCAAAGGGATGAATGAAATCTGCTTTCTTTCGAGTCGATTGCGGGTCAGGTTTGTAAAAATGCGGATGCAGATGATTTGCTAATGCAATATAAACTGACTGCTGTGTTGCCTCAAAAATGCTTTCACTGAAGCTCTGATAGGCTTGAGGGGTTTTAATTCGACGGCGGATATATCCACCCATATTGTTGCCATCAGCATAGATATAAGCCACGAATCCCTTACTTGAGTCTCCAATTTCTCGCAGCGATCGCGCTTCAGTTGCAGTGGGATTTGAATCAAAGTACTTCGATTTGAGCGTTGAATGCTGGTCTAAGAATTTCTCAAACTGTGTCACCCAGCTTTCGATCTTCCCAGATTGCCAGGTTACAGATGGATTCTCGCGTCTTAGGTCTTTCCACCAGGAAATCAAAGCATCATCTCGTTTAGTAATCTGCCCCATTAGGCGCTTTCGAGCAATGGGTTCTGAGAGCCAAGGTGTATCCGGCAAGCTTTGAGCGCGAAAGATTGCAGAGCGGTGCTCTCCTTCATCTCGCTGCGCGTAAGGATGAGTTTCATAGATCGGTGGATAAGCTCGACTGGGACGATCCGAAGACTGGTTTCCATTCCGTCTTTGAGTAAATTGCTCTGCTAACCCACCCACTAGCTCACTAAAGTTTTTGCGGCTTTTGAATTTCTCTTCTGCACTATCAATGTCAGGCTGATCGAAATAAGCCTTTACTAATGGATGCTCTTTTTGAGCTAAATACTGTTCTCGCCAGAATGTTGTTTCAATCGGATTCAGCTTCCCAAGTCTCAACTCCAGTGGTTTAAATTTCTCACCGACTGCACAAGAGTTTGCAGTGAGGGTTTCATGGGTATAGCGTTTCTCGATCGCGTTTGCTAAGTCTTGCACAAATGCCGCAGGACAGAGTGCAAGAATGTTGCCGCCTGTCGAATAGATGATGAGTTCGGGGATTAGAGCCTGGGCTAGACCTGGAAAGCTTTCTTCGAGCCACTGATCCCGAACATTTTGACAGAATGCTGAATCTGCCTTGCACTGTGGAAAGCGATCGTCGTTTTCTCCCCCGAAGAATGCGGGCAGATCGACTAAATTAATGCGATCGAGCAAGGCAGATGCGCCACGAATGTCAGGGAGCTTTGCTGCTTCAAACACATATTGCTTAATCTTCGTTGCACCGCCATAAACTAAGCCAATCTCCGAGTTCCAAAGCAGAGGATGAGTCTGGGTAAGGGATTTCAGTTCTTCTACAGTTTTTGGAAAAGGAAAGTCATCTTTCAGAAGTTGATGCGCTTCTTGAACGATTGCGGCAAGTTCTACGGGAGGATTTGCCTGCCGAATTTGTTGTAGTGTGGCTTGATTGTGCTGAGGAGTCCGTTGATCTCCCCAAGCGAGACACCAAGCGATCGCGCTAGACAAGCGTTGTTGAGTTAAATCTTTCATTGCGGGGGCAAACCACAGAAGCAAACAAGTTGTTCACAAACCTCTCCGTTATACACTCTAAATTTTCGATTGGTGAATTCTCGGAATCGATTTATACATTTGTAAGAAATCTGCTCAACATAAATTTGCATTTAGTGAAAAAGCTACAAACTTCGCAGTTATTAGAAAAGCGCGATCATTTCTTCATCCCGTCTGCTACGTAGGCAGCATCGATCGCAGTGCCCAAAAATGAGATCAAGAAATTCGCAGAGACTAAGTGAGCAGGTTTCGATCGCTTTTTTCGGATGCAGGGAAACTGTCCAGCTACGTAAACAATCAGAATGTGATTTTTAATCTGTGGAATGACGGCATTTAGATGAGTCTCGACTTGCTCATCGGTCAATGCCTCTGCGTTTGAATAGTGAACTAAGTCTAGAATTACGATGTCGCCTGTAAATTCGTCTAGGGTGCTGGTTAAGATTGTCTGAAAGCCGCGAGACTCTAGCATCTTGAATCCTTCTGGCGGGAACTGATTGAGTGAGTGAGGAACGTAATAATTGACGATCGTTTTCTCAATGACAATTTCTCGTTCTAAAAGTCTCTCAAGATATTGTGTGCGACGACGCAAAGTGCTTAGTTCTTGTTGGACTCGGCGCTGGACAATTTGATCGATTTCAGTAAGAGACTGCTGGACTTTCGCTTCTGACTTTGCGATCGCTAAACTGACTCGTTCTTCTGTGCGCTCTTTGATTTTACGATCGAGGCTATTGAGAATGACTGGAGTTGCGATCGCGGCGACGGCAACTGCAAGCGTTAACACAGCGACTAAGACACCAATTCCAGTAATGAGAGTGTTTACAGTACTCACAAAACTGTTAAAGCTATTGACCAGTTTTTCGTCCGGAGAGGTTGCAACTTGAAGGAGTGTAAAAGCGCCAGATCGCATCGTTCGGTCATTCTAGAGAAGAACATAAACCAATATAGAGGCAATGGGTGAGAATCGCTGAAAATCGTCGATGCCATTTGTCTATACGGAAAATATTTAATTGTCTTAGATCAGGTTCTAATTTCTGCGCGAACCGAGTTTTGACAATTTTGAGTCGAGAGCGATCGATGTTGTTTCCGTCCCCTTGCGGGGAAGTGGCAATGAATCTACTGTTGAAATTACCTTGAGTGGTTTCGGTTGGTTCTGGTTTCCGTCCCCTTGCGGGGAAGTGGCAATGAATCTCCTTACTGCCGCAATGTGCGATTACGTCGAGCAGTGGCAGGTTTCCGTCCCCTTGCGGGGAAGTGGCAATGAATCTTCAGCCGATGAGCGGAGTTGAATCACACATCTTTGTTTCCGTCCCCTTGCGGGGAAGTGGCAATGAATCTTTCTATTTGCGTGGGGGTGCTTTCTCAGACTCAACTGTTTCCGTCCCCTTGCGGGGAAGTGGCAATGAATCATGAGTTCTGTGTTTGATCCTCAAAACGGAATGTTTGTTTCCGTCCCCTTGCGGGGAAGTGGCAATGAATCAAAGGATGCGCTCATCACGCCTCAAACTATCGCGTTTCCAAGATTGTTTCCGTCCCCTTGCGAGGAAGTGGCAATGAATCCATGAACATCCAGAGCAACCGCGACGCTGGACAGATTACGCGTTTCCGTCCCCTTGCGGGGAAGTGGCAATGAATCACGAACAAACTGAGTAGTACGGATTGCGTCATCAATCGCGTTTCCGTCCCCTTGCGGGGAAGTGGCAATGAATCCCATTAGAAACGCCCAACTCATACCACAAACCTGTGATTGTTTCCGTCCCCTTGCGGGGAAGTGGCAATGAATCCTGAAACCGAAGTGCGATGCTGGAACGATCCAAACGTTTCCGTCCCCTTGCGGGGAAGTGGCAATGAATCGGTAGCGGGGATGAGATTGCTAGGCAGAAGAGATTGTTGTTTCCGTCCCCTTGCGGGGAAGTGGCAATGAATCCATCGAAGCGATAGAGCGCGGGACTTATCCGGTTCCCCAACGTTTCCGTCCCCTTGCGGGGAAGTGGCAATGAATCATTCAGGACACTTTGATTCTCAAGGTAGGTGGGTGGAGAGTTTCCGTCCCCTTGCGGGGAAGTGGCAATGAATCATGGATCAAGAGGCTACCGAGTCAGAGCAGGCAGAACGTTTCCGTCCCCTTGCGGGGAAGTGGCAATGAATCCATCGAAAGAAACACAAACGGAGAAAGACAAATGACTACGTTTCCGTCCCCTTGCGGGGAAGTGGCAATGAATCGAGATACATTGATCATAAAGATTCTCAGTAGCGTTGTTGTTTCCGTCCCCTTGCGGGGAAGTGGCAATGAATCGAGATGAAGTCATTTCGGTATCTGAGCCCTTTGAGTACGAGTTTCCGTCCCCTTGCGGGGAAGTGGCAATGAATCAATAGCCTGAACTACCTGATTTACGCGAGAGATTGGGTTTCCGTCCCCTTGCGGGGAAGTGGCAATGAATCCTGGACTTTGGAGATACTGATTTAACCACAGATCCTCAGGTTTCCGTCCCCTTGCGGGGAAGTGGCAATGAATCTGTCTGGCTGGACTCACTTTACTGAGGTAGTGTATTTCAACTGTTTCCGTCCCCTTGCGGGGAAGTGGCAATGAATCCAGACATGCAACTCGCAATCCTGAACACATCAATCATGTTTCCGTCCCCTTGCGGGGAAGTGGCAATGAATCCCGAGATACGATTTGGATGCAACTTTATGGCGCTACTGTTTCCGTCCCCTTGCGGGGAAGTGGCAATGAATCTACAGCCTACACTACTTATGGTGTTGCCATAACTGTTCGTTTCCGTCCCCTTGCGGGGAAGTGGCAATGAATCCTAAGGCTGTGGTTGGATACGAGTACTGGACTGATGACAAGTTTCCGTCCCCTTGCGGGGAAGTGGCAATGAATCTCTAAAACCAGTCTGAACTTAAGGTATTGGAAAGTGTATTCTCCAGTTTCCGTCCCCTTGCGGGGAAGTGGCAATGAATCGCCATTTAGACAGCGACTTTATGAAGCACGAGACTTCAAGTTTCCGTCCCCTTGCGGGGAAGTGGCAATGAATCTTGGAATTGTCGAGTCGTTTACAAGCTATTGACTCTGGATTGTTTCCGTCCCCTTGCGGGGAAGTGGCAATGAATCACTTCTCGCAGATGCAAGCGGCGTTCGACACGATGCGCTCAGTTTCCGTCCCCTTGCGGGGAAGTGGCAATGAATCTTTGCAACGCCTTTTCAAGTAAGTCAATTTGTTGTGCGTTTCCGTCCCCTTGCGGGGAAGTGGCAATGAATCAAAGAAGCGAAGTCAAAACTCGACGAAGCATCGAAGCGGTTTCCGTCCCCTTGCGGGGAAGTGGCAATGAATCAGAGCTTACTACGCTGGCGCGAGAGATTTCTAGAGCGCATGTTTCCGTCCCCTTGCGGGGAAGTGGCAATGAATCCATCTTCTTTTGTCAGGTATCGATTAGCCTGGATGGTTTCCGTCCCCTTGCGGGGAAGTGGCAATGAATCGCTTGCAAGCGCACAATTCCTTACCGAAAACGCTGTGGTTTCCGTCCCCTTGCGGGGAAGTGGCAATGAATCTCTTTCCCGTCAACAATTAGAAATTCTTGGAGGATTAGTTTCCGTCCCCTTGCGGGGAAGTGGCAATGAATCGCGATCGCATCTCCAAATCAATGCCAGTCCTCGGCAGCGTTTCCGTCCCCTTGCGGGGAAGTGGCAATGAATCGGTAATTCGGAAGGGTCATCTATCTATCGCTCGAGTTTCCGTCCCCTTGCGGGGAAGTGGCAATGAATCAATCCAATCGACGTGGCACACCTTAACCCATCTAGCCGGTTTCCGTCCCCTTGCGGGGAAGTGGCAATGAATCTTCTCTAGCCGACGAGTCAAATCCTAAAGCTGCCTCTAACGCGTTTCCGTCCCCTTGCGGGGAAGTGGCAATGAATCTTGTATGACCGAGTTGAGTCGTTTCCTTCCTATAGGGATGCGTGTTTCCGTCCCCTTGCGGGGAAGTGGCAATGAATCTTCATTATGCTTTTCCCACAAGGTAATGCGTTCTTGTTTCCGTCCCCTTGCGGGGAAGTGGCAATGAATCATTCCGTGGTATGATGTAGAAGTAATTTATGATGGGGGTTTCCGTCCCCTTGCGGGGAAGTGGCAATGAATCGCTCCCGTCCTTCCTCGGTGTTCTCAAAAGATACCTTGTTTCCGTCCCCTTGCGGGGAAGTGGCAATGAATCGAGATGTAAACTTTATCTTTTTGCCTCGTGTTCCGAAGAGTTTCCGTCCCCTTGCGGGGAAGTGGCAATGAATCCGTACCCGATTCAATGTACTCAGCATAAGCAGCAGTGTTGTTTCCGTCCCCTTGCGGGGAAGTGGCAATGAATCTTTTTTCATGCAATGCCTAGTCCGAATCGTTTAGCTGTTTCCGTCCCCTTGCGGGGAAGTGGCAATGAATCATAAATATCAATCGCAGTTCAAAACAACTCAAGAGTTTCCGTCCCCTTGCGGGGAAGTGGCAATGAATCAGGTCTAGCACTGCGGACTTTAAGGGGAAATTAATCGTTTCCGTCCCCTTGCGGGGAAGTGGCAATGAATCTTGGAAAACTCGGTCAGCTTGACCGTTTTATTAACGAAAAGTTTCCGTCCCCTTGCGGGGAAGTGGCAATGAATCCAGATTCAAAATGACGAGAACCGTCAGCAGTTAGCAAACAGTTTCCGTCCCCTTGCGGGGAAGTGGCAATGAATCTGTATTATAAGTGATTCAGTTGAGTGGAGTTTAGACATGGGTTTCCGTCCCCTTGCGGGGAAGTGGCAATGAATCCCGTTGATAAAGCTTCTGCCTCGATTAAGGGATTACAGGATGTTTCCGTCCCCTTGCGGGGAAGTGGCAATGAATCAACTGATAATGCGGAACGCAGATTAAAACGTCTTCCCATCGTTTCCGTCCCCTTGCGGGGAAGTGGCAATGAATCATTCTTTTGAGTGGCGAAAAAGAGCGAGTGGTTGAGCTTGAATGTTTCCGTCCCCTTGCGGGGAAGTGGCAATGAATCTCCTGAAAACACGCCGTTTGCTAATCGAGCGATCGTAAGGTTTCCGTCCCCTTGCGGGGAAGTGGCAATGAATCAGGGATATTCATTTCCTCGAATACTTTGACGTTTTCACGTGGTTTCCGTCCCCTTGCGGGGAAGTGGCAATGAATCCCTTCTCTCAGAAACCTATACGAGAAGGGGCTTTACGGGATCAAATCGACGCATCGCGAATCAACTTAATCCCGTAAAGCAGAATTCTTGAACTCAACTCAAGCAATACAGCCTAAAACACTTGTTTCAAGCCGCATCGACGGACTTCAACGAAACTATTGAGTTGTCTAGGTGCAGTTCGATTGCGTCGATCGCGCATTTCTAGAAAATCATAACAGAGTTTCTCGCAACTAAACGCTAAATTATGTACACACTTGGAGGCGCACCCGGCAAGGGACTCCCGATCGTCAAAGTCTTCGGCAAAGCATCCGACGGAATCCAATAAAACCGCACATTATCCTCCTTCGCTTTGACTCGACGCTTCACCTGCTCAAACAATTTCTTCACCTCCGGCAACGGCAAAAAACACTCAAAAACGCTCTCCTGTACCCGTCGCCCATAGCCCTCCAAAAAATGAGCTAACTTAGTTCGCCGCTTATCATCCGCAACATCATACACAACCAAAAGCAACATCAGACTGCCCTCAGAAATGGAACATAAGCCTCTGCATTCATCACACAGCGTTGATACTGGCGAATCTGAAGCTGAATTGCATAACGATAAGACACCCGATCCTGAACACTCGGATGCGACACTTGAGTTTCCATCCGCGCCTCAAACTGCTTCAAAAACAATCGTCGCGCCGAATTAGTCAGATAGACACCTCCCTCCGAATCAGGAGCTTGAAAATCATCAGGTTTCATGATGCGACGATTCACCAAAGTCATCACCAAACTATCCACGATCGCAGAACGAAACTCCTCCATCAAATCAAATGCAAGATGCGGCTCCGATCGATCGCTGCGATGCAAATTTCCCAAATAAGGATGCAGCCCTTCTGTCAAAATCAAACTCAACACATTGTTAAACAGCAACGTATAGCCAAAACTCAACATCGAATTCACGGGATCAGTCGGTGGACGACGGTTGCGACCCTGAAACCGAAATTCAGAACTCGTAATCAGCGCCCCAAATGCTGAAAAATACCGACTCGCAGCAATTCCCTCATACCCTCGCAAAGACTCTAGATTGTCCACTTTTGCGATCGCATTCAAATCCTGATTCAATCCTGCGATCGCAGTTGTCACAGCTTCCAGCTTGCGCTTACGATTCAACCGGAGCAGAAATTGTTTGGAATTGAGCAATTTACCCCGCACAATCGATCGAGCCATTTCTAGTTGAAATTCAGCATTTTGGTACTGGCTAAACTGAGCAATTTCAGAAGTAAAACGGGTCTGTTCAGCACTCCAGAGATGTCCCTTGTACCGTCCAGTTTGAGTCAGAAACATCACAGGCACATGAGACTCTAAACAGCTTGAAATAGCAGAGGTTGTCAGATGAATATTGCCAAAGACTAACAATCGATCGACTTCTCGGATTGGAACTGAGATCGGTGCTTGCTCAGATTTCTCAGTCGGTTGAATGATGAATTGAGATTGTTCTTTGCGAACCGTTGTTCCTTGCTGAACCAGATAAAGCGTAGACATAGATGACGATTTTGAATCGGAACGCTTTCAGACTTCCCAAAAATTCCAGAGTCTATTTCCGTCAAACTACTTGGAAGTACATTTGCGCCCCCGCGAAATTAACCATCGCCATTTAGTGTGTTATGACGTGATTCATGACAGACGGCGCAACCGAGTTTCTAATCTACTGGAAGGGTATAGGTTAAGGAATTTCCAAATGCGATTTCTCGGAATCGGAAGCAGGCGAAGAAAAAGTAGGGCAACTACGTATCAGATGGAGGATGCCAGCCAAACTCGATCCAAATTGCTCTGGCTTCAACTACATTGTCATTGTTGAGGCGAAGTGCAATCGTGGTTGCTCTACCCGTTGGTGTTACTCCGATCAGATGAGTCCCGCCATTTCTCCAAACAAAGTGATCTGTCCAAGATTGAGTTCTTGGATTGAATAGCGGTACTAGCTGCTTTGTTTCGGGGTCGATCGCGTCAGTTTTTGCCCCTTTGAATTCGTTGCAGCGGTAGCAGGATGCAGCTAAATTACTGCGATTATCGCTACCGCCCAACGACTTTGGCAAAATGTGTTCCATCACTAATGGTGTTCCGGTTAAGCGCGATGAGGTTTTGCAGTATTCGCAGTAGTATTTCGACTCCTCAATGATTTGCTGGCGCAATTTGTCTGAAATACTCATTGTGGCAAGGGCAGTTCTTTTAGGGCTGGAATGGCTTGACCACGCCAACGAAGAAGCGACCAGGCATAGGCTTTGCGGAGCATGAGGGAGTCGGCTGTTTGTCGAAGTGTAGAGAGTTCTTGTCGTTCTTCAGGGGTAAGTGTGGTGGCTGCGTTCTTTTCGAGAAGTTCGGTGTGGCGATCGTATTGGCTCGAATCGGTCTGAGCTTGAGCAATCGCGGTCAAATCTTCAGTACTGAGCGTTTGCATCCTCAGCAGTTCGGGCTGTACCTCTGGGGCAGCGCTATCAGGAGAGGGAGGCAAATTACTCATGACGCTTTGTGCGATGAGGGCTTCGATGGGTTGATGAGTGGCTTCAGCGATTCGGGCGAATTGCCGAAAGATGGGTTCTGGGAGTTCGATCGTAATTTGCTGTACTGTCATAAGTCGCGCCAATCCTCTCGCTTAGGTCAATTCTAACTTCTCAATCTACTGAGAGACGCAACATACTGTCGCAATTTGGCTCAGAAAAATTTCTGAATCCCTGTGTAGGCGACTTTTTCTGGTTGTGTCGAGGTTTGACTGACCATTTGGGTTTTTCAAGGACGATAAACCATACTCCCATTTTTTCCTAAACCAACCGTTCCAAATTTTCTTCGCCCTATTCACACTCCGTCTGCTCCAAAATCTTCCATTTCCTAATCCTTCCATCCTCATACTTGTCCGAAATCTCTACCCGCACACAATTCCCAACCTCTAATCGCTCCGACCACTTCGGTTCCTTCTGCGTAGACGGCAACCCCTTCGCAAACTCGATCGTCAATTTATTCCCCTTCTTCGCCGACACTCGTGCTACTACAATCTGTCCGATCGCAAATTCCATCTCCGCCACGATCGCACTAATTTCCGCTTCCCGCTGCGATCTCTGACTTACAACTTCTGAAGATTTTGCTTTTTTCGGACGAGGTGCAGCAGTCGTCGTAATCTGACGATCATCGCGGTCGCACTCCCCCATCACCTGAAATGGAGTAGGCAATACTGGGCGCTCCTTATATTCATTCGTAGGCTCGATCGTCATATATCGAGTCTGCTCGGCAGCAGGAAACTTCGACCAACTCAACATCGATAACAGCATTTTGATCCTAGGCACTTCTCGCAAAAACTGTACTTTGCCTGTTACTGGGTGATCCGTTTCGGCAATTCGCTCCAAAACATACTGTTCAAATTGACGATCGCACTCTTTACATTTCTCAGCATCAGACTTCTCAGCAGTCTGCCAATTGTCCTGATCAAATAGCGATCGATATCGGATTTGTCGATCGCTAAACCGAACCTCATGAGTGATCTTGATTGCTCCCATCCCCAGGGGCTTGCCCATTCCTAGCGACAACCGATAGTCCTGGTCTGCTGCAACATTGAGTATCCATAAAATTGCACCCAATTCAACCTTACTTAGATTCTCAAAGTGAATTGCAAAGTTAAAGCTTTGTTTTGGTGCAATGGGATGAATCATTGTCTTCTGAGAATCTGAAACATCGCAGTCCTCAGCTAACTCAATAGCAGGATCGATCCCTTGATGCCAGTACAGCTTATGCCCCCGAATTACAGTTTGCTCGCTCGGTTGACTGGCATAGTGTTTCAGATCTTTTTTCTTAGCACTGTTATCCTTCTGAACGAGATAGTGCTGAAACGTCGTTGGCTTTGGACTACTGAGCGTTTTTGGAATCATCGGCAGATCACCGAACTGTGCGCTTTCCCAATCCTGTTGACAAATTGCATCCTCTACAAAAATCCTTCCAGCACAAGCCTGAAGGTTATCTTCCTGCTTAGTACTTCGGACAAATCCAAAAATTGCATCTGTAAGATCAACATCACTAGCTTCTCGCAGCGACTCAGGTATGAAATCAATTACTGAACTAACGCGATTCTGATCAGGAACAACATAGGGAAGACGAAAATTTGGGTTATGTCCAAATCGCGTCACCTTCGCGTCTGCTTCAGGATGAATGTAAAAAATAGGGCGGTTCTCAATCAGTACACCCATCTTTTCATCGAAAGGAGGTTGCTTCTGAAACTCACTCAATGCTTCTCGGTAAGCTCGAATTGCATCAGCATCAATTTCTATAAGAGTTGCTTTCTGATTCGGAGCAGAGATAACACAATGAGATTTACGATTTGGTTCAGAAGTATCTTCGTCCTGCCGCATATTGCCGCTTGTGACCAACATCCCTTTCTGTCTGTAGCGATCGCAGTTATCACTCACTTTTTTCACAAAACATCGATAGTTCTTGATGTCGGTTCCTTCAAAACTTACTGAGATATACTGCGGCAAATAATTCTTATCTTTTAGCGGAATTAAACAATGCACTGAGGCTCGAATTTCTGCTTCTTTTGCCCAAATAAATGAAACACTATCGATCGTCAAAGCTGGGCGAATAAACCAGCGTCCATCTTTCTGCTCCAGATATCCAGCTTTCACTTTCTTGGGAATATGCTTGTTATACTCTGCTTTTAGTGGATCATCTCCCATTGCAGCAACAGCACGAAAGAAAAAACGAGATTGATCTGAGACTTGCGTAATCTTGCTAAAACTCGCAATTTCAATGAACGATCGCAACATTCCGCGCAGACTACTTCCCGGAATCGTGGGGCGTAAATTGGCTGGATTACTAAAGAACGCTGCTCGTCGAATGCGCTGTTCATCTGTCTGCTTCTCATAAGACACATCTCCAATCTCAGCATAATCTTTCGGTATAAATCCACAACGAATATACAAAGGAGATTCCGTGGTAAGTTGACAGTCGATTCGACCTGTATGGCGACTTGAATCGTATTGATTATTCGGCTCAAGTGGCTCGGCTAAAACAATCTGTTCGGGAAGCTCTACAAAGTTATAGGGCGCTTTGGCTGAACGACTTGCAGGGATATTTCTCGCTTGTTTAGGCAGCATACAAAAATTCCTATTTAGAAAGAAGGGTAACAAGACGGCTGAGATGAATTCGAGCAATCCCCGATTTGTTGTAGTGAATGTAGTGGTGAATGAGAAGACGAACCGGGCGATGATTAGAATTGAAAGCTAGATTGGTTAACGGTACAGCATGAGACAGCCCTTGCTGACCATCTCGCAGCTTTGTAAATCCGCCCTTCTCTTCGCCTTGCGTCCCCCACAGAATCTGTTCCTCTGGAATATATTCAGCCGATGGATTACCTGAAATGAATCGCGATCGCAGTTCCATCCCATCCCGCCACAGCAGCACCTCGCCCGCCTCTCCAAAAATTCGGCACTGCTGAAGCGTTGATCGTCGAAGCTGCGGAAATTCAGGAAATTCTTGATGCGCGATCGCCAAGCCCAAATCAGAGAAATAGCCCCAGATCACACCATCTTCCGCATGAGCAAGCAGGTATTTAAGTTGATGTTCTTTTGCGTGTTGCTCCAACCAACTTTGCAGCGTTTGATCCGTTTGAATCTGTTGAGTGTCTAATTTCTCAATCATGCAGCTACCTCACCGACGAATGCCGTCACAAACTGTTCGAGTGTCCTTGCGTCTTCGATTGCTAGAGTTTGCCCCTGCTGTTGAATACTCCATGTTCTAGGAAGGTTTCCTTGCGATCGCACCATCAGCGTTGCGCTCTGACCTTGAAGCCTACCGCGCCCAATACTTCGCGCTCCACCAATGGTCAAATCACCCGTCCAAAGATCTTTGAGTAACAGTAAGAGCAATCCGATTTCTCGATCTTTCGGACAGCGCAGTTCAATTTGGAGACGGATAAAAGTTTCATCAGTGCCAAACAACGGTTGTTCATCAAACAAAGCACCCTGAAGCGTCCCTCCAGTAAATCGGTCGATCGCAATACGGCTTTGAACTAAATCAGCAGTTTTTCCTTCAATCAGACTTTCATGAATCAACAGCCTGCTACTTTCAGCATTTTTGTTGTTTTCGTCCACAAAGCCAAATAAGCTACTTAGCATTTCATCGGACTGTTGCAAGGTTCTTAGAATCCGCTCGGCTCGATGCCGTAGCACTCCTGCTAGACTTGTTCCAGATAAGACGGGTTTAAGTTCTCCGGCTCGAAACGATTTTAGATGCACAGCATCTGGGGCACGTTCAGAGGAGTATGCTTCTGAACGGATCAGTAATGGACTAGCAAGGCGGAAGACTGCATCAACACAACAGCGATCGCGTTGATCAACGTGATCGAGTTTAATCTCTAATCCTGTTTCAATTGAGGAATAAATTGGAGCTTCAGCCTGATCCCGATTCGCGTGATCAAACATCAGCCACGCCATACGATCGCTTGCATTGCGAAGATCAAATTTCCAGACTTGCCATTGATTTACTCGACATCGCCCAAAGCCTCGTCGTTTCTTCATCCCAATGCCAATTTCACCCTGTTCTAATCCTCGGAGTGCAAGTGCGATCGCGCTGAGTAGTCGCTGCTCATTTCCTGCCTCAATCAGTAACTCAAAATTTAACGGGAATTCTGTTCCTGCGGCTAATAGCTCTAGATCGTATTTTGCTTGATGCTTTGCTATTCCCTCAGCATCAATCTTGACTCCATCTCGAAGCTCGATCGCTGGAACATTGCGACTAATCGAATCATCTACAATCAATGGACTTTGTTCCCCGTCATCATCACTTCGCATTCCGCCAAATAGAGCAGTTGCGAATGAAGTATTACTCTCTGCTGCGTTGTAGTTAAACTCATATTCGCGCAGGTAATTCCGCAATGCACCAGCGATTGAAGCTCCAGTTAAAAGTGCGCGATCGCTAATACTATCTCGTAGCAATGCTAGGTCTGTTAAACTCTCTGCATCACCACTGCCTAAGCAAGTCGGAGTTTCTAGAACCAAAACGCCGCGCACAATAATTCGTTTAACGATGGCGCGTTGATGTCGTTCTTTTCTGAATGCAATTTCTGCCGATTGAATCACTGACTTTTCTCCTTTCTCATTTTCTTAGCGACTGCAATGATTAACCGCAGGGTATATTCTCTTGCAAGCTCATCACTCAGTTCTAACGACTCACCTGCGATCGTCACTGAGGGTAGATTGGTAATCCAACCCTTCGGCTGATTCAACCACTCTAAGATCTGCCGATCCAGAGATTGATTGCTGTTTACTTTAGTTCGTTCAAACTTCCCTCTTGCATTAGAAGGTAAATTTTCTAGAAGCGATTGAACGAGGTCTGACTGATTCTCGTTCTGTAACGCCTGTCTTGCTAAAATCATTAATCGAGAAAGTTGACTATTTGTGATTGCGACTTCCTCCGCCCTGAACTTTTCAACTCGGTCTTCAAGCAGGCGTTCCATTTTCTGTCTTAACAGGCGTTCAGCCATTCCTCTAGCGATTTGGCGGGACGGTTCACTTAGAGAGATAGAACCTGTCTGAATCACTTCTTCAGGCAAACTAGCTTGGAATGTAGAATGTTCTTCTAACCAGTTGATCGCAATCCGTCCAAAGCCTTCTGTTGTACGATCGCCAATACTTTGAGCTTCTAAGTCTTGAATTTGTTGAGCAGTTAACTCGATCGGCTCGCACACGAAGACACTCCCTGCTGAGAGCGCCTGTACCTGTGGAAGCGGTAATCCCCACTTTCGATTAAATCCACCCACCAAAGTACTGCGAACAAAACCTTGGATCAGTTTGAGTGGCTTTTGTAGCTTTGCTTCTAAAGAATGGATGAGAATCTGCGGATCTGCAACTGCTTGCCCCCACTGATCCCGCAGAATCATATCGCTGAGTAGTGTAATTGTAAATGCTTCTCGCCTCAATTGCTCTATCGGTTGAACACTCGTCTCAGTCCAGCGATCGTGAACTTTCACTGCTTGAATTTGGATGTGTCCATATCCTGCACTCTGAGAGCCTCCAATCCACAAATCTATTGGAGCGAGCAAGCCCTGCAAGGTATCCACATCGGCAGCTTCGCATAAGATCACTGCTTGGAAAGTTTGCCCAGCGTCGATCGCATCATAGCGAAAGATTTCACCTGACCCATCGACTGAGCGTCCTCGCTTGCGGTTGCGTAAATTGTGAATATTAATGCGTCGTTGTTCAGAGTAAAGAAACGTTTGGTTAGCATGAACCGTACAGAATGCTTTTGAGACTGATTTAAGCGCGATTTCTTCTTCTAAATCCTCAAGATCAAAACGACTGAGATCGTAAAGCTGACAGGGAACTTCAGCCGTTTTAGGTTGATTCCAACTCAGAGGAACAGGCAGCGATCGCTGTTTATCTCGACATAAATAAGCATTGAGATAGCGGGTCGTCCCATCAAAAAACAATCTTCTAACTGTTGCATCTTGAAGAATATCTTCAGGAAGATCATGCCGCTTAAGATAGCGACTGATCAACGCTCCACGTATCATACTCCCTGGAAGATAAGAGTAAGACACATCACTGTTTGGGTCGCCTTGAAAAGAAGTCGCTAAAATAGGCTGCTGAGTCTTGAGTACGATCGTAATCGCTTTCATTCGTTCGCTCCGAATTTTGCAAGATGCCTTTGAGTGATAATGTTGCCAGTGCAATCTAGTAAATGACATTGCACATGACCCCGCCCACGATTTCTCCCACTGCCTAAACGCCGTAATGCTGATGCTCCAGCAGCCAAAAGTGCGAGCATTTCGGGCGTTGGCTGTTGGTCAAAGAAGAGCAATGCTGTAAACAATAAATCTCGCAAAACGACTCGTGCTGAACGTAAACTATTGCGATCTGCAACTCCTGTTTCAGCCGCGATTGCAGTTTGCCGCCGAACAGTTGTCAAAGACTCCAAAATATCTGTAGGAGTTAGATCTGGAGAAGATTGCCGTTGTAGGGCAACGGCATTACGCAGGTCTTCAGGCAAGCAAGCATCACCAATATGGACGATCGACATTGTATGAGATGTACTTCCCGGAACTCCAAACAGTTCCGCTGCGACGCGCTCCCAGTCGTTTTGATGAGTTTGCAGCATCGCGACTAAGTTATCGCACTCCTCGCTCAACAATCCTTTGAGCGTTCGTCCTCGCAGATAGGGAAAGCCATCTGGATCGTGTTCAACTTCTTGATCAACTAGCCCTGTTACGCCATCACCGCGTCCGAAGGTCGTATCACTGAGCAGCTTAATTTGTAACTTATAGATGCTCATCAGATTGCTCCTCACAATTTGACTGAATGCCCAAGTAAAATTCCATTGCTTCGATCGCATCAAAATAGCCGCACTTCTGATTCAGCCATCCTGTCTCTGCTAAACTGTCTTCTGCATTGATAAATTCAGGTAGTTTCGGCAAGTCGTAAGCACTCAAGAACTGCTTAACTGCATCTTTACCTTGCCGCAGCACTTCCCGGAGTGCCATGACTTTATTTTTGCGATCGCGCCATTCCTCTGCCTGAAACGCACGAACAACCTGAGAAAAGCTCGACCAAGTGCGCCATTCTCTTGTGCGATCGAGTGCGATTGGTCGAACAGTCAGACTCCCTGCCTTAACCTGATACTCACGTTTCCGAATCTCTGCAATTGATCCTAGAAGACCACTGCTGGCAATATGCCAATCGAGAGCAGAAAAGCCAGTTTCACTTTCCTCACGAACATACCGCTTTGCTTGACGACAGAGCGCTTCGCTCAGGTCATAGGCTCGTGCAAATGGGTAGTGAGTTTTGACAATACAAATGCCTGCACAAGCGGTCAGAGGCTTCTCATCTGGAAGAAGTTGCTGTTCAAAGGACTCTAAGAAGTGGGCTGCAAGTTCTAGTCCTAATCGTCCATCACAAATGAAGGTCACATCATCTCCTCCATAAACTAATGGGCGAAAGGGTAAATAGTTTTCTTTTAGTGAAAATCGACCCGAACTACCAACGACTTCCCCTGCTTGAATCGATTGGGTCAGCTTTTTAATGACTGATTTCAGAGCAGTCAATCCAGCATTGTTGATGGACTGAGAAAGTTTTCGCATTTCAGTGATGTAGTCACGATTGGCTTTATCTTTTCCATAGTTCTGAAATCGATTCCCCATTCCGTTGCCATCAGCATGAACGACAGCAATGTAGCTAGATTCTTTTTCCGATCGACCCATATCATCGACATCTCTAGGGAACTCATAGTGCTGATTCGCCTCGGAGATGAGTTTTGTCAATCGATCATTCGCTCGCTCAACGGCACGAAGCTTCTCTCTCACTTCTCTCGAAATGGGATAAGTCGAATCTTTGGGAATGCCATAGCGATCGCTCATATCGATAGCAGCAAGCCGTGTCGAAAGACAATCTACTGTCACACCCAAACCGAGAAGCGGAGCGGATGGAATTTGTTGTTGCTTTTGGCGTTCTAGTTTGAGTCGCAATTCGCGTAAAATCTCAAATAGAGAATCTTCCCAGTCAAATTCTTGATGAGCTACTAAGAGCGTCAATCCAGGTGCTTCTTGCAAAACTCGCAAGGTCAAAATTTTGGTGAACTCAATTGCATATTCAAGCGTTTGAAAAAGAACGATCGCATTTCCGCCTCCTGTGTAGAGTAGCTCTGCTGCAAGGCGATCGTCTGAGTTTTCAATGTAAGGTTTGGCAACGGGATCAGAAATCTGAGCATGGACTTTAGAATTAGGCTTACCCTCTCCTTGAAGGTTTTTAGAGAGAGTACAAAGTGCTTTTTTGACCCATAAATCAGTTGCTTCAGAGACTAATTGCGAAGCACCAATGTTCTCACGTAATCGGTTACTACCAAAAATGTAAGGTTGAATGCCGCTCGTATCAATAATGGTAGCAACAAAGGAACTCATCTTACTGTGCCTCCCGATCGTTTTTGATAATCCAAGCTTCGATATGTTCTGCTAAGTTTGCTAGGTGTTGTCGTCCAAATACTGCAATTTTTGGATTTTCTAGCATAATTTCTAGTTGTGCTTTGAGATAGTCGGGTACATCAGAACAACAGACTAAAGCAACTCGCGCTTCATCTCCGCCTAGCTGTTTTGCTCTGAGATATGCCTCAAATAGTTTTTGCTTACACAATCCCTTGCTATCGTCGGTTGTGCAAGAGAGGGCGAAAAGTTGATAGCTTCTAGTGAATGCAACATCAAATTGAAACTTGTCAGCGTTGATTTGAGGATCTTTGATATGAAAATTACTAGCGCTGTCAAAGATCTTGCACTTTTCAGTTAGGGTTTGAATCTGTTGTAGCGTATATTCTTCTAGCCACTCTCCATCTAGCCACTTCCAAAGATGGGTATGTTTATCAAATTCTACTGTCTTGGCATGTTGAATCGATAGAGCATTGGAAGTTGCTGCGAAATGCTTTTGTAGGAATGTTCTCAGTTCAGGTAGCAGTGTCTCTATATCAAGTTCCGGGGCTTTTTTGAGTTTTGATTCTTCTTTAACCTTTAACGAGTTCTTAACGCGATCGCACCAAGTTCGCCAAGCTGTTGAGATCACTCGATCCAAGTGAAGTTGAGCAAGTACGCTTGCGGCTTCTGGTAATTTAGGACAAGTCGATGCAGGGTTGATTAAGGTCAACTGATGCAGATCAAAAATCTCTTCTAGCGTGAGGCAAATCGGAACTTTTTGGTGAAAGCGATCGCCATCTTTTTGATCAATACATAGTTCTAGCCGATGAGAATCGAGATAGCTGAAAATTGCATCGGGTCTGGTCTGAGTCATAGCTCGGTAGGCATGAACAGCCATAGCTTTTGTGCCACCTGTATAATTCAGTCCCACAGAGTCGCTTGAAGGAAGTTTCTCAACTGCACGTCTCACTTCCTGGTGGATGTGATAGCTATCAGATTCGTAGCCATCGATCGAGATTAATTGCGTACTAATTTCTAGCTTGTCTAAGCGATTACGAAGTCGTTTGGCTTGAGCCTCAGTATGAGAGGTATAGATTAGATAAGCAGTAGATTTAGATTCGAGTAGTGTTCTAGCCGACACATAATTTGGTAGGGGATTCTCACCTACTAATAGAAAGAGGTGTTGTACGCAATAATCCTGAAATTTTGACATGATGAGAACGAGTTGGGGCAGAGTAGCAACCCAGTTCCACACAGATTGCCTTTTACCTCTTCAAAGAAATCTCCGTATCTTCCGGGAAAGTCTACGAAATGATATACACTTTTCAAATGAATGGATAGAAAATTTCCTTAAAGAAATGGATTCAAAACCTATTTTCTCCATGACCTCCTAACATCCCTAATTTCCCCGATCGCTGAATCTGTCAGAAATTAGCCAACTCATATACAAACTTGTATCTCTCGATCGCGAACTTAGATCTGTGGTTAGATCCCTGCTTGTGAAGATGGAATTGTTCAGGAAAGCATTTTGACTTTTCATTTCAATACTCACAGAAAGCATGACTACAATCTATGTTGCTCAATCTCAGACCGAACTGAAACTTCAGTCTCGACAGCTTCAGGTCTATCATCAACAGCGATTCTGTTTTGCGGTTCCTGTCGATCGTATTCATCAAATCGTGATTTTAGGACAGCACCCCTGGACTCGAAAAGCTGCAAATTTGGCATTGTCGTTGCACATTCCGGTCGTTTATTTTGAACCGGATGGGCGCTGTGTCGAGTATGTGAATCCTGGCAATTGTGAGCCTGCAAAGTATCTGAAAGCTCAGATGCAACAGTCTCAAAATTCAGAATTCACTCGCAGTATTGCTGAAAGTCTTGTTCGCGCTAAACTTCACAACGCTCGAATTTTGCTGCTGCAATTGAGCCAAGATTTTCAGCCTGCAACCGTGCAACAGGTTCTTACCCTCCTGCAACGGCTGATTGATGGTTTGCCAATGGCTTCTTCGCTGATTGCGTTGAAGCATTATGAAGATACAGGATCGGCATTTTACCGGGCGGCATTGAGTCGATTGCTGCCGGAGGAGTTTCGATCGCACAATCGAGGACTCAACCCGATTCAACGCCTGACCAATCTCGGAACTGCTTTGCTCAGTCAGCGGATTCAAACCATTTTGCAGGCATCAGGGTTAGATCTTGAAGTTGCTAATCTGCACTTTGATGCGGTTCATCGTCCGCCATTGGTTTGTGATTTTCTGATGGAATTTCAAAGCGCGATCGTCGATCGCATCGGAATGGAACTACTTCAGAGTGGTCAGATTGTTCCCGATGATTTTGTTTGGGTAGATGGAGGCATTTTCTTGCAGCCGTCAGCTTTGGAGCGCTTTATTCAGCATTGGGATGCCATGTTATTGAGCCGAGTGCAGCATCTCTATGCAGGTGAAGTCAGCTATCACCGATGTTTAGAGGTTCAAGTGCAGGAGTATGTTGCTTGCCTGCTGGAAGACCAAGCGTTTTATCGTCCGATGTTGTTGAAACGGTAGTTGGGTTTCTCCGGTTTCTGCGAGGAGCCGGAGGATTCCGATCGATTCGGAGGCGAGGAATGTTTTATTTAGTGTGCTACGACGTGATTCACGATCGACGACGCGATCGCGTTTCCCGACTGCTCGAAGGGTATGGATTGCGAGTGCAGAAATCGGTGTTTGAGTGCGTACTAACTCCGGATCAGTATGACCTGTTAAAGAAACGGCTGAAAACAAAGCGTTACCTCAATCCGGAGGAAGATCAAATTCGGTTTTACCCGATGTCACCTCGGCATCGTCAGCTTGTGCTAATTCTGGGAGTGCAGCCGCAGCGTCAGGTGGATGATTCGGTGTTCATTGTGTAGGGGGCAATGGAAAATCCATTTGTGATTAGTTATCGGGAATTGCGGGTCTATCAGGTTGCCTTTGAAAGTGCAATGCAGGTGTTTGAACGTTCCAGGGAGTTTCCCGCCCAGGAGCAAGATCAACTGACGATGTTTTTAATTCGAGCTTCGCGATCGGTCTGTGCAAACATCGCTCAGGCATGGCAGAAACGGCGAAGTCAGGAAGCGTTTGTCGCCCGATTGAATCAAGCGGAAACGGAAGCGGCAGCAACTCAGGTTTGGATTGAGTTTGCTGTGTTGTGTGGCTATCTCGATGCGGAAACTGGACAAGAGTTACATCACGAGTATCAGCAGGTTTTGGGGGATTTGGCTCGATTGAGTGAACACTCGGCGGCTTGGGTCGTGTCGGTAAATGCTGAATCTTGAGGAGAACGCATGGTTAGACGCAGGCGAAAGCAGCGAAAAGTGTTTGCTTGTGGTCATCGGGGATTTGGGCAGTATTGTCATCGGTGTGACCAAACAGGTGATCTTAAGCCTGTCGTTGTGGATGTTGTTCATCGTGTCAAAAAATCGAAGCGCGGTTCCTCTGGAGTTGCGATCGATGTTAAACACACTTGGCAACAACGCTTTGAGCGTGATCCGATCGAGTTAAGGCATCTACCGAAATCGACCATCGTCAAAACTCGGCGAATTTTGGATTTGCTCGATCGAGGTGTTGCGCCCGGAGAGTTGAAGGGAAGACGGTTTAATTTCGATCGTACTTTGCTTCGGATTCCAGTGTCGTATCGATATCGGTTGCTGTGTCGCTGGCAGGCAGATCGGATTGTGCCATTACAGGTGATGACGCATGAGGCTTACAATGCGATTTCGCGAAATAAGAAAGCACCGCGATTGGAGAAAGGTTAGAGCGATCGGCTAATTTACTAGGTCAAGTTTTTCTTGTTTCTAGATTGAGCGGATGTTTTCCTAATTTGAGTCATTGCCCTCGGCTTAGACATCTGAGGGCAATTTATTTTAAGTAGTGCGATCGCGTTTATACACAATGATTACTATTACTGTCCCCTTGCGGGGTAATGAAGTCCTGAACTGATGATTCTGTTGAGCAAGATAGTTCGGGTGTGTTTCCGTCCCCTTGCGGGGTAATGAAGTCCTGAACTCGTGTGACCACTGGTTCCACTCATCTGGGTGAAAAGTTTCCGTCCCCTTGCGGGGTAATGAAGTCCTGAACCTGATCTTATGTCTGAAACAATTTGGGCTAACAAAGGTTTCCGTCCCCTTGCGGGGTAATGAAGTCCTGAACCCGTCTACCATTTCCAAACCCAATGGGACCTTTGGTTTCCGTCCCCTTGCGGGGTAATGAAGTCCTGAACCTGGTATCTGGTACGCAGGAGGCAGTAAATAAGTAGTTTCCGTCCCCTTGCGGGGTAATGAAGTCCTGAACTTTGGTTTCGGCCTTTGGGCTTCTCCCGGTTGTGTTTCCGTCCCCTTGCGGGGTAATGAAGTCCTGAACCGGTACTTCGGTGAATTTCCCGAACCCCTAGGATGTTTCCGTCCCCTTGCGGGGTAATGAAGTCCTGAACTCTGAAGATGTCCGTGCGAAACTTGCCACAATTGTTTCCGTCCCCTTGCGGGGTAATGAAGTCTTGAATTCGTAAACGTTCTGAATGGAGCTTTGGAACAGGTGGTTTCCGTCCCCTTGCGGGGTAATGAAGTCCTGAACCTGTGGAGCCCAAATGGCAAACAGGTTGGACGAGAAAGTTTCCGTCCCCTTGCGGGGTAATGAAGTCCTGAACAAGATTATCGCACCTGCCGAATCACAGAAGGGCTAGTTTCCGTCCCCTTGCGGGGTAATGAAGTCCTGAACCCCAGTTACTCGATTTTTGGACGCTAGTTTTTTGTTTCCGTCCCCTTGCGGGGTAATGAAGTCCTGAACCGGAATGACCAGTGTTTTGAAGCAGAACGAAGCTTGTTTCCGTCCCCTTGCGGGGTAATGAAGTCCTGAACGGAGTATAAACCTCAGCCACCGACCGAGCAACCCGTTTCCGTCCCCTTGCGGGGTAATGAAGTCCTGAACATCTGCATCTCCCACGCCGCAACGTGTGGAAGAAGCACAGAGTTTCCGTCCCCTTGCGGGGTAATGAAGTCCTGAACCTATCTGAAGCAAGCAATAAGGGCGAAGAAATTACCAAGGTTTCCGTCCCCTTGCGGGGTAATGAAGTCCTGAACCCCAGCACTTTTAACGCCTTACGCAGCAAGGGTTTGAGATACCCTAATCTGAGGGAAGCATTTCTACCTAGTCAACAGTGAGAGATCATTCTCAACAAGCCTCACGGAGAAGAGGCTGAAACCCATGCTAGAAGCTTAATCTGAGGGATTCGACGAAACTATGCAGTTTTCAAGGTTCGGTCGTTTCCCTCAGATTAGCAGGTTCTCTATGGTTCGGAAATAAGTATATCTACTCCTTCCATCGCATCGGACGATACATCTCCTGCTCTCCGGTCAGACATCTAATATACTCCCATACCTGCAACTCAAAACATCGACGGTGATTCACTTTTAGCCCTGAATTTGGGTGCGAAATTTGCGTCTGTAACCGCTTCTCCCACTGCGTTAGAAATCGCTTCAACCCATCCGGATGTAAATACACCCCGCCTCGCTCATCCGGCGGCGTAAAATCCTCCGGCACTAACACCCTCTTATTCACCAAATACGCCACCAACGAGTCCACCACCAACGATCGGAACTCTTCAATCAAATCCGATACCAACGCCGCATGATTATCACGAGGAACGTGCAAATTCCCAAAATGCGTATGCAGCCCCGACACCTCCACCATTGAATGCAGATTCTGTGACAGCAACGTATACCCCAAACTCAACAAACTATTCACCGGATCAGTCGGCGGTCGCCGCGTCCGTCGCTCAAAATCCCACTCTCCCTTCAACAACGACCCAAACGCCGGAAAATACAAACTCGCCCCCTGTCCTTCATACCCCAACAGTCCCTCCACCGATTCCGCCAACTCCGCCAGCGCGATCAACTCTGTTAGTTGGGCGATCGCACTCGTCGCCACCTCAGTCTTACGCCGTCGATTCAACCGCATCAACAACACCCGCGAATTGTGCAACTTCGCCAATACGATCGCTTTCGCCTGCCGCAAAATGAATTCCTCGTCAAACGATCGCTGCACCTGATAAATCAAATACCGCACCTGCGCCTGTCCGGTCGTCTGCAACTGCCCAAAATACTTGCCGTTACTCGACAAATACAGCACCGGAATCTTATGCAACAAACACAACGACACCGCGCCATGCGACAAATTCGAGCAGCCAAACAGCACAATGTGCGTCACCCGATTCACCGGAACGCTGATTTTCAACTCATCTCGATGAAACACCTGAAATTGCTTATTCTGCACCCGCACATACGCCCCTTGATCCGTCACATACAGCGTCGTCATCGGCTCACTCCAATAAACATCTGTTGATCCCGTTCTCTGCACCCTCGGCGTTTTCACAATGCTGCAAGCCTTCGGCGGTCTTCCTCCCGATTTCGCCGCCCTCGGTTTCGTCCCCTCTGATTTGATCGCCCTTTCCGGCGCTTCCACCTGCCCCACCGCAAACCGATACCCCAAAAACACAAACGACTCATCCGGCGCAAAAATCTGCGTCTTCTCTGGCTGCAACGTCAGAAAACTCTCCTCCAGCCAGCCCTGCATCAAACTCAATGCCCGATTCGCCCCGATCCAACTCCCACAGACCACCAAGCAATCATCGCCATACCGCACCAACGGCAATCCCGCCTCCAGACACCGCCTGTCGAACTCTCTCAAATACAAATTCGCCAATGCTCCCGACAGCACTCCACCCTGCAAAACCCCCTGATTCATCCGCACAAACTGTCGATCGATCACCATCCCCGCTTTCAACTGCTGCTCGATCCACCGCAACATGATTGGCGCTAATCCCAACCGCTCCAACTCCGCAATCAACACCGCCCAACAAATACGATCGAAAAACTTCTCGATATCCGTCTTCAGCACCCAAACTGGCTGAGACTGATACATTTCCGCCACTCGTTCCACTGCCTGATGCGTCGAATATCCCGGACGATACGCATACGCCACCTCACTCAACGCCTGATCCAACTTCGGATAAATTGCTTGAAGCAAGTACCGCTGGAGAATGCGATCGCGAACGGTCGAAATTCCAACTAATCGCTTTCCTCCGTCTTTCTTTGCCAAGTAGAATCCTTTCGCTGGACTCGCTTCGTAAGTTTGCGATCGCAATTGTTTGTAGAGCGATCGCATCTGCTCCTCAACCACACCTGCAAACAACTCCACGGTTATTCCATCAATTCCCGCTGCTGGACTGCGTTGCTGCACCAACTCCCAAGCAATCCATAACTGCTGCTCTAAAATTCGCGGTTTCAAGCTCCAATCCGCTTTCATGAGTGACCTCCCAAATCGACTCTTTCATCATTGCCGTCGTCGATCCGAGTCTCGGTCTAAGTTCAAAAGCATCGTGTATAACTTTGTGTATGAGTTAAATCGTGACGATGGCAAGGCGAACTCTCAAAGCATCTGAAAAAGGTATCGATCGAGCCAAACGCGCTCTCAAACGATTGGGACTGACGCAAAAGGATTTAACGATCGAACCGCTGATTGCCTCTTGGGGAACGATCAACGGCTTTTTTAACGGTCGCCCGATTGACCACACGATTTTTAAGGAAATCTGTCATCATCTCGACCTCGATTGGAAAGAGATTTACGAGCCTCCAATCGAGGAAGATGAACCCATCCAAGCCTCTCAGCCGATTCAATCTTCTGAAGACTCGCTTTTCCTTGCTGTCCAACAAGAATCGATCGTCATACTGTTCCGAACTTCACAACTTCTGAGATTCGCACCGCTGCCGAAGCGTTCTTCCGAAAAATCGATCCTGAGCGCGGACGGACATTTGCTGATAACATTCTGTCGCTCTCAGCAGACAATCGCTCGCTCAGAGACATCATCGAAAATCCCTTACTCTTAGCTTTGCTCTGTGACTTATTTGCTCAAGAAGGCAATGTTCCACCGGATCTTACCGTAAGCAAACTATACAAACGATATTGGAGTGAGAAAATCGCTTACAGTCGTGCAGATCAAAGTGCTTTCAAGCCATTAGCGATCGAGAAAGAAAACCTCTGTCTCACGATCGCCCGTGTCCTGTTTGATCTCTCCCAATCCCGACTCTGTGAATCAATCTACCGCGACGAAATCGGAGTGCAATTCACAGAGCTAACCACTCAAGCCTATGCCGATCTTTTCAGTGAAGGCGTACTAGAAAGCTTACCTTCGAGTAAAATCCACTTCTTCCACCAAACCTTACTAGAATATGCGATCGCATATTGGCTCACCCGACAAACTGCCCAACCTCAACGCACTCAGTGGCTCGATCGTCTAAAAGCTCCCACCTCTGAACCGATCAATCATTGGTATCCCGTTCTCCGTCAATACCTAACCATCCTCGAAACCGATAACGAATTTGAACAGCTAGTAGAACAATTAGGCACAAAGCATCTCGGCATCTTTAGCGCGATCGTCTTTGCTGCCGCTTCTCGCGATCGTCCTGATGCCATTCTAAAACTTTTACCCATTGCTCTCGAATCAGGCGAAGCTTACCAAAAACGCCTTCAACAAGCGTTAGAATCTGCACCTCGCCAATTTGCAGAAGAAGTTTGGTCAGGTATGGTGTCCCTCCTATCACAAGGCAATCATGCGATCGCAGTCAATACGGCTCGGACTTTGAATGCTCTAGCCATTCGATGGTGGAATCAGTTAAGTCCAAGACTTGCTGATGCGATCGCTGCTGTGACGATGCGTTCTGAAATTCAGGAGCAATCGATCATTTTAGGATGGCTCGTTCAAGACAGTTTGACCCTCTTACAAGAGCGATCGAATCCAGCTTTATTAACTACATTACGTCAGTTTTATGCTCGATTTGGTTCAAGAAGCTGCGTCAAAATTATCCAGCTTCATTTTGATTGTGCGATCGAACTTCAAGAAGAATTACTAACTGTAATGCTCCAGCAGGCAATCCCGGACAATGTGGAGCTAGAAGATCTCACTGCAAAATTTTTAGCTGCATTTCTGGAGAAGAAACGCTGGTCTGCTTGGCTAGAAACCTTACACAAAGCAAATCCATCCGGTTGGGATGTCATCCAAGCAAGAGCGATCGGAATCTGTGCGGCTCAAAACCCTAAAATCATCGCCCTCATTTTCCAAGACCTGCTCACTGGTAGTCCAACCGAACCCAGACGCAACACGATCGTTCTTTCTGAAGCAATTCGTCAAGGAGCGGTTGCCCAAGTTGCTGAGCATCTGCTTCAATGCCCACTTGAACAACTCGAACCTCGATATTTCAGCGCAATCACTAGCTTTCTCAGAATGCAAGGACAACATTTCTCAGCCGAGCATCAAGAAGCGATCGCACAAAAGCTAAAACGCTTCATCACCCAATATCCAGACCGTCTTCGCCCTGCATTCGATACTCTAGCTGATCAATCAAGGACAGCGCGTGAACTCTTCCGGCAATTAGTGTCCGAACTCTCTCTCAAAAAGCAAGCTGAGTATGAAGGGCGACTTCTGCGATTTATCTCGATCGAGCAACATCCTCCGCTAGAAACCCTCAATAAAGAATCCCAACTTTTTCTCATCAAGCTCTATCAATCCCAAGTCCCTTCTTCCAAAAAAGCAGTTGAGCAAATCTTGCAAGCCACTCATTCCAAGTACAAGGAAGTTGCAACCGCAGCGTCTCAAGATTTGTATGCGCTATTAGGCGATCAACTCTCTCTAACAACTGTGATCGAACTTGTACGATCGCGCTTTCCAGGAGTGCGAGTGAACAGCTTAACTGCGATCGCTGAAATGACCGAACGAGGAAAAACGCTGACTTCCAACGAATTGACTGAAATTGCGATCGCGTTACAGCAAGAAGACAACCAAGCCATTGTTTCTTTATGGTGTGAGATTGTAGCAAACTGGATTCAGACACATCGTCAGATTCCACCGCATGTTGCAGAATCTGTTGGAAATCCAATGTTACGACTGGTGCAGAAGAAACTGCTAGATGGGGGAAGTTGTCGAACGGTTTTAGCGGCTCTAAAAGCAATCGCTCAAAGTGCTGGTAGTCAAGCTGAGATAGATATCGATCACTTAAAAGACTGGGTTGCAACTTTACTAACCAGCATTGATTTAATCCGGGTCATCAATAGCGAAGCTGAGGTAATTGATTTGCTGAGTGCAATTCATCGATTAGATACTGCTTTCATCGTGCGATTAGTCGAGCAAGAATGTTTAATTTTTTCGCAGCGAACTCGGTGGAAAAACATTACGCCGATTCTGAAAACGATTCGACGGATTGATCATGCGCGATCGCCTTTATTCGATCGAGTGCTGTCGAGTGACTGGTGTACTCCAGAAGTTGAGGGGATTATTCTGGAGATTCGTGGAATTTAGCGATTTGCCTTGACAGCTCCAAATTATTTTTTAATGTTCTAAATTACACAAATGCGAGTACGATTCAGATGTGGCGAATTCGTTTTAAAGATTCAAGCTGCCTGAGTAGTACTCATCGAACCATAGAGAACCCCCAAATCTGCGAGGGTCAGCCGAACCTTGAAAACCGCATAGTTTCGTCAACCCTCACAGATTGATTGCTGCGTAGGGATTTCAGGCTCATTTTCCGGGAGCTTATTGACACAAACCCCCTCTTATTGACAAGTACAAATGACCCTGACAGATTTGGGTATCTCAAAGCCTTGCTGTGTAAGGCTTTAAAAGTGCCGGGGTTCAGGACTTCATTACCCCGCAAGGGGACGGAAACTCGCACTTGAACCTTTTTCACCCGATTGTCTGTAAAGTTCAGGACTTCATTACCCCGCAAGGGGACGGAAACTTTGGTGCGGCTTTTGTGTTTTTCCTTGGTTCAGGACTTCATTACCCCGCAAGGGGACGGAAACAATGGAAGTTTTCGTTTTAGCACTGAAGCCTTTAGTTCAGGACTTCATTACCCCGCAAGGGGACGGAAACCCAAACACCACCCAGCCAATGATAGCCATAGTGGTGGTTCAGGACTTCATTACCCCGCAAGGGGACGGAAACAGCGGCAACGGATGATTGATTTGTCCTCGTATGAGTTTGATTTGTTAGGAAGAAGAAACGGATGGGCTGTGGATCTGTATCAGAGATTTACAAAGGCAGAAGAACTTAAAAACACACCGATCGACCATCCGTTTCTTTTCTCCTCACCAATCCCCCCTGTATCTCAACACACCCGCCATCCGTTGCCCTCAGATCCTCACCGAAGCCAGATACCCCTGTCTCCCATCAAACTCATACGTCAACACATCCTCAAACCTTGATCGCATTCCTAAAAACAGCGCAAACCCCACCGGACAAAACAACACCAAATGCACACATCGCGCCCCATAGCGATCGCGACACTCCCGAACTAACCGCCGCGCACTGATCGCTAAAGCCACCGCATCTCCATCCGACGCGATCGCATCTTCCCCTGTCCCAGAAACAGGCTCCGCACACACAACCGCATCAAACTTCCCAGACTGAAACAACCGAAACGCAGCCTCTCGCTCCGACCCAGTAACCGCCAACATCAACAGCAAATTCTCCCCCGGCTGTCCCGCCTCCTCAATCACATGAAACTTCACATCCGACCTCTGCGCCGAAGACTTCCAAAGCAGATTTCGACCAGATGTGCGCTGCAAAACCTGGAGCGTATACCCTTCCACCTCTAAAAACTTAGTCCCGATCGCGATCGCAGCACTTAGCGGCATCTGCCCTCGCACATCAATCACTGATCCCATTGGAAAAAACTTCTTCGCTTCATCCAAACTCGGAAACAACTGCTCATCCCAAATCTTTTGACTAGCAATTCGACGAGGAAAAACTTCCAGGTCAAAATGCTCTGTCCAATCTAGCTCCACAGTCGGCACACCTTCAAAGCTTCGTTGTTTCCATCCCTGTATCCACAAACTCAAAGGAGCAACAGCAGCCTGAGAAGGCTGAACAATTCGCGATCGCTGCATTTCCTCAACAACACCCCGCAAGGCTTTGGCAATACTCGCAAATGCCTCATCTTGATTCTCCCATTTCGTAATCGGCTTACCCTCTTTAGGGAGTGCTTGCAGCTTCCGAAACGGTGCTAACTCCCAATCGACAGGTTTGAGAATAATCGGAATCACCCTCGTCGATCCAGTTTCATGTCGTTCCAATGCCCGCTTCATTTCCAAGTCATAGCAATAGTCCGAAGCCAGAAAATTGACACTGACTAGCAGCAAAATGATCTGAGCCGTTTCCAGATGATGATCAATTGCACTTGCCCATTCTTGCCCCGCTGTAATTTCACGATCGTGCCACGAGGCGATCATGCCTTGACGCTCTAGCAGTCTCAGATGCTTTGCTAACTCATCCCGCAATGGTTCATCTGAGTGGGAGTAGGAGAAGAAGATGGAAATTGCCGATGAAGTCATTGCGTGATCAGAATGATTTGCTGTACGGGGTTATACCTCAATACGTTGAATTATGCGGTGATCAGTCAGAGTATGCGTTGTTTTGGAACGATTTTTTAAGGCCGTCCCGAATTTCAACGATCGCTCTATAATGAGACCAGAATTTGGCAACCCGAAGCGGGAGCAAGAACCTTGGGAGGTTTGCCAAAACGCCAGAACCAAGACAATTCGATAGTTTTAGCTCACGAGAAAAGTACCACAATCGTAGAAAAAATGCTGGGATCATAGTTTCAGATGACCTTTGCCAAAAGCGATCGTAGAACCTTTGTTCAGTAAAGGTTCTGGAGCGTGGACGATCAAACACACAAATCCCGGCAACGGGACTGAAACATCTATTTTCTGTAAGAGTAAACGCTTATACTTTTACGATCAAACACACAAATCCCGGCAACGGGACTGAAACAAGGCTGAAGCAAATCCGACCAAGGAAATCCCTCAGCGCGATCGCATTTCGCTGCGTCATCCTGATAGTTTACTAGCGTTTCTGGTGAGCCAAGCCGTTCCGCATCAAGCTGTTAATTTTGTTTGGGAGCATCCCCAATTCGCTGAGTTTTCGCCTCAAATTCAGCGCCAACTCATTCGGCTTAATCGAATTTTTCGAGGTTCCCTGTGGTAACATCTTGCCTGATCAAGCAATTGAGAATTGGTTCCTAAAATTAGAGCGCAATTCAGTAGCAGTAGAATTTCCCTGAAGGATGTTTCTAGCTATCAGAAGAGCAGCGCACCGATCGCCATGCGTTCATCTCTAACAATGTTCTGTTTGAGCAGGACGGTTGCTAAAATGATGAAGTGTAGCGCGGACGAATCTACACTTTTACAACAGTGCAAAGAAACAGGAAAATCCTGGAACTATACATAGAGGATTCTAAGGTGGGGTCAAAGAGATGGTAGTGCTATTTAGGAAAGGCTGGAGGAAATAGTACAGCTAGCCTTCGCTATCTTTCGTCTCAACGTTGCATTATAGTCATGCACAAAGTTCCAGATGGCTGCAATGTAGTTGTCGAGCTTCTTGGAAAAAGACAAGCTTTTTCTCACTAATCGCGACACTCGTTGTCTCAACGTGCAGTTGAATTGCTCAATGTAGCTTGTAAAACCGCTGTCTTTATCGACGGGGCGATGACGTTTACTGGGTAAAGCACCCGGATAAGCACTCCATCGGTCAGTGTAGATCACCGTGCACTGACGATAAATCGGCGGTAATGACTGCCAAAGCGCCGTCGCTGATGTGCCACTGCGATCACCAATATGCAGTTCCACAATTTCTCGTGTTGCCGCATCAATGGCTAACCAGACCCATTGCTCCTGTCCTTTGTCATTGACGAACGACCAAAGTTCATCCATCTGTACACTCAGGCGCTTTTTTGGCTTCTCGCTCACCTCCACTTGACGCTCCACTTGCTGAGATTTGCGATTGACATAGCGTTGAACCGTGTCTTCGGATAATTGCAGCACTCGTGCAATCCCCGCCAAGGAGATCCGTTCGAGCAACAATCGCTCAATCAATCCTTTCTGCTCCTCGCTTAACATTTGCCATTGCGGATCAAGCACGAACTGTCGTCCACAATCTCGCCATTTGTAGTTTTGCTTGCCATGTCGAGTATGACCATTTCGACTCACATCTTCAGACCCACAGCTTGGGCAAGGATAGATTTCTTGCATGATTTAAGACGAACTTGAGCAACGCTTTCTATTTTAGTTCTCATCATTTCCTTCAGGGCACTACCATTCCGCCCTGTCGAATCTTGCGAGTTCCAGTGGCAAAGCAGAGCCGCCAATCTCCTTCCAGTTGTGAGAATGAGTAACCGATCGCACTTTGCTTCGCTTCTTTTTCCGCCTGCAACAGTGCCTCCACAACTTCATTCGCATCCGGTCGGCTCACCTCAGAACCTTCAAATGCCAATGCAGCCTGTTGTAAAACAGCGAGAGAATCAAACAACGTAGAAGTCATAAGAATTAGGGCGAAGGAATAATCAAAATCATACAAAATTCGTCTCCCCACTCTCCACTCCCCACAAATTTAAAGAATTTAATTTCCCCATCTTCAAAGTGGGCGAATTTGTAAAGAAATGCCAAAATGATTGGATAGGTTTTTGTGGAACCCAATGGCATTTAATCCTGACAGCGCGAACTTTCTTCATACCGATGCAGAAGCCAACGACGCAAATGCTTTGTTGCGTTACCTTCAGCACCAACCCCCCGAAGTTTTAGAGCGGGTGGCTCGATCGGTCAGTCCCCAAGTCAAGCAAATCGTTTCCCACAACGTTCAAGGGTTAGTGGGAGTGCTACCGGGAGAGGGCTTCAACGTCAAAATCACCACCGATCGCGAAAATCTCGCAGGTCTTCTCGCTTCAGCCATGTTGACAGGCTACTTCCTCCGCCAAATGGAACAGCGGATGGAACTCGAAAACAATATTGACGAACTTTGAGCGCACCCGCTACAGATGCGCCTCGTCTCTATCTTTGTTTTGGAAATGCACCTGGACGAACCTGCACCGTCTGGGTACTATTTCCTCGTTTCACTTCAATCTGAAGCGGCGCACCGATTTGGCTCGCTTCGACCTGCGATTGCACATCGGAAGAGGTTTTTACCTCTGTGCCATTGATCTTTCTAATAATGTCACCGGGGCGTAAGCCTCCTTGGGCTGCGGGAGAATTGTCTGCGATTCGTGCGATGAAGACTCCTTGATCGTCGGTGATTTGCGCTTGACCGCCCGATTCTTTGTTCAATTCATCTCGAATCGCCGCCGTTAAGTCAATCATCTGAATTCCCAGATACGGATGATCAACGCTGCCTTTGGTGAAAAGCTGTTCTGCCACTCGTTGAGCCGTTTCGATCGGGATCGCAAATCCCAACCCCTGAGCATCCGCCCGAATCGCAGTATTAATGCCGATCACTTCACCCCGATCGTTTAATAAAGGTCCGCCCGAATTTCCTGGATTAATCGCTGCATCGGTTTGAATAAAGCTAACTCGCTTATCCGAAACGCCCACCTGACTGCTCGATCGACCCGTGGCGCTGATAATTCCCGCTGTCACCGTGTTATCGAGTCCGAGCGGGTTGCCAATGGCGATCGCCCATTGTCCCGGTACTAAACTGGTCGATTTTCCTAAAGTCACCGTCGGTAGCTGATTCGCGTCAATTTTTACCGCTGCCACATCCGTGACGGGATCAGTCCCCACGACGCGCCCTTCAAGTGTGCGCCCATCCTTTAGCGTCACTTCAACCGTATCAGTTCCCTCAACCACGTGAGCATTCGTTAACAAACGACCATCCGAACTGAGCAAAAAGCCCGATCCTGTTCCACGTTCAACTCGATCTTCGGGAGCCGGAACCTGATCCCCAAAGAATCTTTTAAACACTGGATTCCGAAACGCTTCTGGAACGTTGCTCGATACGCGACGAGTCGCATTAATTCGGACGACTGCCGGACCTGCTCGATCGACTGCCGAAGAAATAAAATTCTCGTTTTTGCTGGCATCGGGAGACACCGAAATCGTACTTGGGGGAGCTTGTTGCACCTGAAACGGTCGTCCACCTTGCTGGGTTAGATAGTGATTTGCCACTAAGCCAGCCCCACCACCAACAGCTAAGAGTGAAGCTCCGATCGCGACTTGTCTGAAGGAGAGAACCATAAACCTAAGCGCAGAAAAAACAGCGGTAGTATTCAGTTTATCTTTGCTGCTCCAATCTGGTCGGTATTTCTCGTAGCAAGACCAGAAGGGGCACGTTTTGGGATACACTTCTTTACACAGACTGCGCTATTTTCAAGGGTTTGAAGGCGCGGTGAACCAGTGATTTAGAAGATAAGGTTATGGCAAAGTTACGTTCTATTTTGGCGCTTGTCTGTTGTACTCTAATCGCGATCGTCATGGTCGGATGTAGTAGTCCTCAAGCTGTGAAACCGACTTACACTCCGGAAAAGATTGCGGAAATTCAAGGTTATGCTCAGGATTTGACGGCGTTAAGCGATCGCTTACCGGAACTGCAAGACTTAATTCAGAAAGAAGACTTTATTTTTGCTCGCAATTTCATTCATGGTCCGTTGGGTGAAATTCGCGTCATCATGAGCCGTGTTGCCGGAAGCTTGTTACCAAATGAGCAAAAGCCTGCACGTGATTTGGCAAAACAGATCGCGAATGATCTGGTCGAAATCGATCAAGCTTCAGCCGCGAATAACTATAAGGATGCAGTTCGCTACTATGGTGAAACGGTGAAAGATTTGGACGCTTTCACGAAGTTGATTCCGCAAGGTTAGCACCGGGAGGGCGAGGAATGAATTTGACACTGATTGATTCTTCGCCCTGCTTATGAGAATTACGATCGTCGGTTGCGGAGTGGTCGGAGCAACGATCGCTTACGAACTCAGCAAAATTCCAGATTTAGAAATTACGGTTGTCGATGCTCAATTGACTCCGGTTCAACCCGATTTGACCGAGTACCCAAGCGCTACAGGGGCGGCACTCGGCGTATTAATGGGCGCAATTAGCAAAAAAGAAAAGGGTCGTAATCTGCGGATGCGACTGGCAGGAATTCAGTATTACAACGAAACTGTTCCGGAGTTAGAGGCGTTGACGGGTCGATCGATTCCTTTCAATCGTCAAGGCATTTTGATGCTGCAATTTTCTGATGATCTAGAGGTCTGGAATCGCTTAGTTGAAGTGCGACGAAAACAGGATTTGCTGCTAGAAATTTGGGATCAGGAACGATTGAAATTAGAGTTTCCGTTTCTCGATCGAGCCATTGCTGCGATTTATTCACCCAGCGATCGACAAATTAATCCGGTTTCACTCACTCAAGCCCTAATCGAAGGCGCAAAGCTCCAAGGTGTAGATTTTCAATTTGGAACTAAAGTGATTGGCAGAAAAAATCAGCAAATTCAAACTTCGCAAGGTTTCATTGAATCGGATTATGTCGTGATTTCGGCTGGAGTAGGAACGAGCGAAATTGAGAAAGTCGATATTCGCCCCGTTCTGGGTCAAGCGATTCATGTTCGATTACCGAAGGCTTTGAGCGATAAACTTTTGCCCGTGATCACAGGCGATGATGTGCATATTGTTTCGCTTGGAAATTCTGAGTATTGGATTGGTGCAACAGTTGAGTTTCCGAATGAAGCGGGGGAAGTATTGCCACCCGATCGATCGATGTTGGATCAAGTGGTGCAGAGAGCGATCGAGTTTTGTCCTGAGTTGAAAGAGGCGGAAATTGTTCGATCGTGGTTTGGATTGCGTCCGCGTCCTCAAGGTCGTCCTGCGCCAGTGATCGAAGAATTGGAGCCAAATATTCTACTTGCAACAGGACATTACCGAAACGGGGTTCTGTTAGCGCCCGCGACCGCAGAACAAGTGAAAGCAAGAATTTTAGAAATTGATTCGTCTGCATAATTTCAGCAGCGCCTGGACTGATCAGATTTCAATGACCCAAATTTATACATTCAATCAACCTTTACCGAGAGATCCAAAAACTGGACGCGCATTACCTGATTCTTCTTTTCCACATACACAACTAGGACAAAGAACCAGTCGAAGAAGAAATGAAACCTACACTCGAGTTCGCGAGTTTGGAGAAAACGGAAAGTTAATTCGAGACATCGATTTCACCAATCACGATCGCGCTGATCATACAAATCCACACCAACATCGATATGATGCAAATACGGGAAAACGGATGAGTGCTGAACCAATATCACTATAGAGGTCTTTATGTCAGCCCTGATTGAACTGTCGCAAAAGAATGACTCCGGAGCTTTATCAATTCAGCTAATCGATCTATTACGCCTGATTCCAGAAGAAGATCAGAAGCTCGTTTGGGCGATTCTTGATTTAGAAGCGATCGGCGATATTAGTGAAGTTTGGCAAGCAGGAATTTTAGATTTAGAAAGCCAAATTCAACAGTCTCCGATGATCCTTAATTGGCAGGATTTAGTAAAACTTGCAAACTCATTCGAGGACGTTATTAACCTCACCCTTGTCGCCTGTCTAAGTTCTAAGCTTCCGGCAGTTAACTTTAAGATAAACGACCCTCATTCTTGCGTATTTGTATTTGAATTGATCGATAGTACTGTGTGGAAAATTTATGCAGCCCATCAGGAAAAATTAGACAGATTTCTCAATGCTCAATTGAAATCGGCTGCTTAATCATCTGTAACGAATTCAGCCAGATAAACACTCAAATCGGGCATCACACTACGGTAAGGTGAAGGATAGTCACTTGAAAAGCACGTTTTAACTTCCCGTTAATTATGTCCAGCACTGTTTCTAGCCCAACCCGTACCATCAAGATTGCTTCCCGCAAAAGCCAACTCGCATTAGTGCAAACTTATTGGGTGCAGGAGCAGTTACAAAAAGCATTTCCCGATCGCACTTTTGAAGTCCACACGATGGAAACTCAAGGCGATAAAGTCCTCAATGTCGCATTGGCAAAAATTGGCGACAAAGGTTTATTTACCAAAGAGCTTGAAGATGGAATGCTCAATGGCACAACCGATTTCGCGGTGCATTCTTTGAAGGATTTACCGACTCGGCTTCCGGATGGTTTGATGCTCGGATGTGTCACGGAGCGCGAAGATCCCGCAGATGCCTTGGTCGTGCATGAGAAGCATAAAGATAAAGACCTCGCTTCGTTGCCAGAAGGATCGATCATTGGAACTTCTTCGCTGCGGCGGTTAGCTCAATTGCGGCATCACTATCCACATTTAAGCTTCAAAGATGTGCGCGGAAATGTGATTACGCGATTGGCAAAATTGGATTCGGGCGACTATGATGCGTTGATTCTGGCGGCGGCTGGATTGAACCGATTGGAATTAAGCGATCGTATTCATCAACTCATCTCCTCGGACATTTCCCTTCATGCAGTGGGTCAAGGCGCACTCGGAATCGAATGCCGCGAAGGAGATACCGAAATTCTCGAAATCTTGAAAGTTCTGGAACATCAGCCGACTGCTTATCGCTGTTATGCAGAACGGGCATTTTTGCGAGAATTAGAAGGCGGTTGCCAAGTGCCGATCGGGGTTAACACCACGATCGAAGGTGACACTTTGACGCTGACTGGAATTGTCGCAAGCTTAGACGGTCAGAAGCTCGTGAAAGATAGTGTTTCGGGACTTGCAACTGACGCAGAGAAGCTTGGAACCGAACTAGCGCATCGAGCGAAAGAACAAGGAGCACAGGAAATTCTCAACGAGATTTTCGCCACCATTAATCGCGGTTAAACGATCGAGCGCATAAAGATCGATAATAGAAAACGCATTACTAGGGAACGCCGGAGAACACAATCATGGCGCAGACGATCGCGCAATCCGCTCTAGACATCGCAAGTCTAGACGCGGAACTCTCAACGCAAAGCCCACAGAAGATTCTGGCGCGGGCACTCGATCAATTTGACAACATTGCGATTTCGTTTAGCGGTGCAGAAGATGTCGTGCTGATCGATATGGCACACCGCTTGGGCAAGAAAGTTCAGGTGTTTAGCCTTGATACGGGCAGACTTCATGCCGAGACTTACCAATTTATTGAGCAAGTCAGAAAGCATTACGGCTGCACGATCGACATTCTTTTCCCCAACACCGAGAAAGTTCAAAAACTTGTCAGTGAAAAGGGACTCTTCAGCTTTTACGAAGACGGACACAACGAATGCTGTGGAATTCGCAAGGTTGAACCGCTTCGTCGCAAGCTTGGAACCTTAGATGCTTGGATTACGGGACAGCGTAAGGATCAGAATCCTTCGACTCGTGCAACGGTTCCGGCTGTGCAAGTTGATACTGCTTTCTCGTCAGACGATCGACAGTTGATCAAGTTCAATCCCTTGGCAAACTGGTCTTCTGCGGATGTGTGGCTGTATATTCGTGGGTTTGAAGTGCCGTATAATCCGCTACACGAAAAAGGCTTTGTCAGTATCGGATGCGAGCCTTGCACGAAAGCAGTTCTACCCGGTCAGCACGAGCGCGAAGGTCGTTGGTGGTGGGAAGATGCTACGAAGAAAGAATGTGGTCTACACGCAATGAATCCGACCAAATCAGCGTAGTCGATCGCTAAACGCGGTACAAAGCAGCGACAAATTCTTGATGCTCTGAACTGCTTAACCCAGTTTGGAGCGTCGCTAAAACAGTCGCGATATCGCCTTGCTGAAGTGACGCGATCGCTAACCATAATCCCGGAAACACTCGACTTTTGATCACATCATTTTCAGGTTCTAACACTACGTATTCGCTACCTTGTAGCTGAAACCAGCGAATCTGATTCTCGTAAATTTGCCAAACCAAGTATTCTTTCACACCATTACGACGATAAGCGTTCAGTTTGGCATTCATATCAACAGATGCACTACTGGCGGCAATTTCAACGATTAGTTCTGGCGCACCTTCAATATAATCGTCTTCGGTAATTCGAGAATTTCCCCCAGCTTCCGGTTCAATTCGTAATAACGCATCAGGCTGAGGCTCGTTATCAAGATCAAGCCGAACGGTAGCATTATCTTCAATATCAACTCCTGGAGTTGCGGCAACATAGGCGGTTAGCCAGCCAATCACATAAGCATGAGGTCTACCGTGTTGTTTTGCTCGGACGGGGGATGCCACGTATACGACTCCTTCAATTAATTCGGCTCTGAGATTGGGAAATAAAGCATAACGACGCTCGAACTCAGTGCGGGAGAGACGATCGCCGCTTTCCAAAGGAGGAGTCGAAACTTGGCTGACCATAGTGCAAACCTCAGCGTTTCTTTGATTTTGGCATATACGGAAATGACGATCGCGCTCGTCGTATGATGACAGTGCGAAACCAGAGAGGAAAGCCAGATGCGGATTTTGTTTGTGGCAACGGAAGCAGCCCCGATCGCGAAAGTGGGTGGATTGGGCGATGTGGTCGGGGCGTTACCCGCAGTGCTCAGAGCGATGGGGCATGATGTCCGGGTTTTCCTGCCGTACTATGGCTTTCTGAATGACAAGATCAAGATTCCGGCAGAACCGATTTGGCAAGGGTCTGCAATGTTTAATGCCTTTGCGGTGTATGAAACGGTGTTGCCGGGAACGGATGTGCCGCTGTATCTATTTGGACATCCTGCGTTTGATCCGCGTCGGATTTATGGTGGAGAGGATGAAGATTGGCGGTTTACGTTCTTTGCCAATGGAGCGGCGGAGTTTGCTTGGAACTATTGGAAGCCGAATCTTATTCACTGTCATGATTGGCATACGGGAATGATTCCGGTGTGGATGCACCAAGACCCGGATATTTCTACGATTTTTACGATTCATAATTTGGCGTATCAAGGTCCTTGGCGCTGGAAGTTGGAGAAGATGACTTGGTGTCCTTGGTATATGCAGGGACATAACACGATGGCGGCGGCAGTACAGTTTGCGGATTGGGTGACAACCGTTTCGCCCACGTATGCAGACCAAATCAAAACACCAACGTATGGGGAATCGCTGGAAGGATTGCTATCGTTTATCAGCGGCAAAGTTTCTGGGATTGTGAATGGAATCGATACGGATTCTTATGATCCAGAAGTCGATAAAGCGATCGCGAAACCATTTTCGATCGACACGCTCGACGATCGCATTGCTAACAAAATCGCACTCCAAGAAGAAGTCGGATTAGAAGTTAATTCCAAAGCGTTCTTGGTCGGAATGGTGACGCGATTAGTGGAGCAGAAAGGATTGGATTTGGTGATTCAGATTCTCGATCGCTATCTTGCCTATACCGATTCTCAGTTTATTTTGTTGGGAACAGGCGATCGGTATTACGAAACTCAGATGTGGCAACTCTCTTCGCGCTATGGCGGGCGAATGTCGGTCTATTTGCTCTACAACGATGCTTTGGCACGTCGAATCTATGCGGGATCGGATGCGTTTCTGATGCCGTCTCGATTTGAGCCTTGTGGCATTAGTCAAATGCTATCGATGCGGTATGGTTGTGTGCCGATCGTGCGGCGGACAGGTGGATTAGTCGATACTGTTTCACACAACGATCCAGAGAATCAGGCAGGGACGGGATATTGTTTCGATCGCTATGAGCCGTTAGATCTATTTACGTCGATGGTGCGGGCGAATGAAGCGTATCGATTTAAGGGATTGTGGAAAGAACTTCAACAGCGGGGAATGCAGCAGAATTTTAGCTGGAAGAAATCGGCAGTGGAATACGATCGTCTCTATCATCGGGTGTTAGGAGTTCCAGAACCGGGAACGGTCGAAGTGGGTTAGCGGAATAGTGCGATCGAAGCAATCAAGAAGCTTACAACACTGATGCAGGTGAGCGCGATCGTGATTTGGCGATTTTGCTTTAAGCGTTTGATCAGTGTGTCTCGATCGATTTCAGCTTGACGCTGTATGGAGAGATTCCACTGATCGAATTGGTCTTTAAGCAGGATTGAATTTCGCTCAGTTTCGATTTGATTGAGTCGTTGTTCGATTGTTTGAAGAGCAGATTCTAATTGGCTGACTTGTTCAGATGAAGCTGTATCGTTCAAGTTAGCTTTGAGTTGTTGTAGTTCTTCTTGAAGTTGGACGATCGGAGTGGTAGCTTCTTGCGTCGATCGTTCAAGCTGCGTGAATTGGTTAGAGAGCTTCGAGTACTGTTCGCGGTAATTCTCAGCAAAATTAGTGAGCGTTTCGACTGAATCTAAGACTTGATTCATTTGATTTTCGACCTGCTGAATTAGAAGCAATGTAGCCGTTGCATGATCTTGCTCGACTTGTTTTAGCTGTTGCAGTTCTGCTTCGAGTTGAGCAATGAGTTGTCGATCGACAAACATTGCACGAGCCTCAGTCACTAATCTCAGAACTTTGCAATAACTCGCTCTCACTTTCTTTCTAGGAATTAATCCATCAGATCCGGTTAATAAATGCGTTTTTATTGTTTGCGGGAGCTTTAATTGAGTTGAAAAATGCGCGGTTTCTCCTTCTAGGCGCTCTATCGAGAAAGACTCATATTCATGTCTTAGATTGAGCATAGAGATTAAGTTTTCTATGCCGTTCATTGCTCGGACAACTTCTTGATATTCCCCCTGATCTGCAATGATCAACATACTAGAGTCGGGCATTGACTCTAGAAGAAATTCAATATTCTGCTTTACAACTTCCTTGGCATTAAAAAGCTCATTCAAACAGTTTTGAAAGATGAATAACTGGCTTTTAGCAATAATTGGTTGGATTGAATGAAATGAATGTTCTTTGCAAAAATCAAGGGTATGACTATGAATTGAAAAGTCTTTTTTCCAAATTTGAGGTCGGATTTCTTCAATCGTGATATTGCGGCTTAATTTCCAAGTATCTGATGCAATATCAAAAGTCTCGATCGTAACTGATTGAATCTGCGTTTGATTGAGGTAGCTGAGTAGTCCGATAATTTCTGGGGAAGGACCTGAACCGAATAAACAAACTGTAAGCTGACCTTGATCGCGAATCTCTTGAGCAAATCCAAAGTTTTCTAATGCTCTAAAGGTCATTTCTGCATATTGGGGGTAATACGCAATTAGGTAAGCTGCTTGAATATCTAGAGTTGAATAATCAACGATAATTTGATGATCTGCATAAGCTTTTCGCAGCGATCGAACACTCGGCTTTAATGATCTGAGGAATTGATTAAACTGAGTTTCGTTATTCTGCGTTTTGCTGAGCTTGCGAAGACTTTCTAAAATGTATTCGTATAAATCATTCATTTTTGGAGACAGGCGCTCGTCAACGAATCATTCTAAACGTCAAATTAATTCTTGGCATCGTTAATTTCTTTGTTTTTGGAATTTGATGAAGCCAATAATGTTGCGTTTCTTCAGCCATCAATAAAAAACTACCGTGAGTTAATTCAACATCAATTTTTTTCAAATTTCTGTCATACCGATGTTTAAATGAAAATCGGCGCGTTGCTCCGAAACTGACAGAACCAATGATCGGGTTTTTGCCAAGTTCAGGTTCATCATCGCTGTGCCACGAAACACTATCATTTCCATCGCGGTATAGATTGAGTAAAACACTATTGAAGCGAATATTTGATAACGGTTCAATACGGGACTTAATGACTAATAAAGATTCTGTCCACGATCGGGGTTGCATTTCGATTCCAGAATAGCTGTACTGCTTTTCTCCATACCAAGCCGTGAGACGAGGAAGCGGCACATTTTTACCATAAATCTTGAGGTGATCTTGCTGCCAGTCAATGTCTGTTAATAGCTCAGAATAGAGTTGATCGGCTTCCGCTTGATCAAATAGATTCTCATAGAGAAAGACAGTTCCATTCTGTTTAATTAGGGAGCAGTTAGACATTGCGATCGCGGTAATTCACTTCTTTAGTATATAGATACCAATTCTGGTCTGAACAATCGATCAAAATTTTTCATGCTAGAATCACGCGACTTCTAAAACTGATGAAAGAGATGCACTAAGGCAGATCTGTTTTGAACCCGATCTGCGGTATTTCAAATGAATAACCTGATTGATGTTGCGCCTATGACTTTCCAGTTTTCCTGGTTTGACTGGTTTTGCTTTTGGTATCCGCCTGGATGGTTGATTTTATTCAATCGTCACTGGCAGCACTATCATGACGATCCAGACGGCTGGAATTGGCTGGAATATTTACTATTTCTAATTCCCGCAGGATTTTATCTAGCATTGTTGATTCGGTGGGTGCGCTTGGGATTCCGATCGCCCAAATCCGAATCGACTGAACCCGATCCGGCTTATCAAAAAGCGTTTCGAGAAGAGATTTTATTCCCGATCGTCACTCGCTATTTTCGAGCAGAGTTACATCAAATCGAACATTTAGCCGAAAATCCTCCCGCGATCGTGACTTTGAATCACGCGGGAATGTGCTTTCCTTGGGATTTCGTTTGCTTAGGGGTGTTGCTGGGTGAGAAAACCGGATGGTTTGTGCAACCTGTGGCGCATCCGATTTTCTTTGATCATCCGTGGCTCGTGTGGTGGTTGCCACGGGGATGGGCGCGGGTGCTGGGGGGAGTTCGTGCAGAGAAAGATAGTTTTGAGGAAGCGATCGCACAAAAAACTGTGTTGCTCTATGCGCCCGAAAGTTGGAGAGGACTGGCAAAAGGTTGGCGACATCGCTATCAGTTGGAGCGGTTTGATCCGAGTTTTATGCGATTGAGTGCGAGATATCAGGTTCCAGTTTCGCCCACAATTTGTATCGGTAGTGAGTTTTTGCATCCTTGGACAGTGAACTCGAAACGACTGGCACGAGTGTTAAGAATGCCATTGTTGCCTGTATCACCGTTGCTGTTGCTGTTCGTATTGTTTCCATCGTTAGGAGTTTGGGCAGTGAGAACACGATTGAAGTATTACTTTCAACCCTTGCAACTGCCGCCCAACGAGGAATTCACGCGATCGCAGTTCTACGATCGTGCCGAAGAATTGCGATCGCGTCTACAACAGGAAATTAACGACAAGCTAATCCAGTAAACGGATCAACCGGAATCGGAGACGCGATCGGACTACCGTAAATCACACTGCCACAGTAAGAGCTTCTGTAGTAGTTGTCATTTCCTCGATTGATAATCACGGTTCTTGCTCTCGGTGCAACAATGACCGGAGAGCCAAAGCCAGGAGAATAGACGCGACCCGGATTATAGGTGTTGGGATAGATGGGTTTGTAGGGATTGTAGAAGCTTCGACGCAGAATCACCTCATTGCGGAACGGGCGATATCTAGCGCGATTTCCGATCGAGATTCCAAACCCAGGTGTTCCAACTGTGACCCCAAATCTAGTCGATCGAACTCGATAGCTATCCGCATGAGCGGGCAACAAAGGTGCAAGCACAATCGCGCCTGCAACCACAGCAGAAATTAGTTTAAACATGACATCCCCAAAGATGAAGCGAGAAGTTGCCTTGAGTCGATGCACCGTCTAGACACTTAACTTCGACAAGTTTGCAATTGCATTTCCAGCAATCCAACCTGTCGTCCAAGCACTCTGAAAGTTGAATCCGCCTGTAATACCATCAATATCTAATATTTCACCCGCGAAATAAAGACCCGGACAGCTTCGGCTTTCCATTGTTTTAAAGTTGATCTCTTTAAGGTTTACTCCACCACAAGTGACAAATTCTTCTTTGAATGCGCCTTTACCTGAAATTTGATAGCTTCCTTGAGTGAGTTCTTGAATCAATTGATTCAATGTTTTGTTTGAAAGTTCTGCCCATCTGCGATCGCGATCGATTCCCACAATTTCAACGAATCTCTCCCACAATCGGCGCGGTAACATGACTGGACAATTTGCAGCGATCGACTTCTGTGGAATCTGGTTTCTCACTGCCATGAGTTCTTGTCGCAATTGTTCTGGATTCTGTTTCGGCAACCAATTGATTGTGAGTTGGGCTTGATATTTGTGATCATGCAGTTCTCTTGCTGCCCATGCGGAGAGCTTTAGAACCGCAGGCGCACTCAATCCCCAGTGTGTGATTAACAGTGCTCCAGTTTGCTCGAATTTTGAATCACCGACTTGTAATTTCAGACGAACCGGATCAACGGAAACACCCGCGAGATCAGATAAGCGATCGTCTTTCACATTGAAAGTAAACAGCGATGGAACCGGATCAATGATCGAATGCCCCAATGATTTCGCGAACTGATAGCCGTTTGGATTGCTTCCGGTTGCAATGAGAACGCGATCAGCAGTGAGAACGCGACCGGAACGAAGCTCGATCGAGAATTTTTCACCCAACTTAGACACCGATTTCACTGGAGCTTGCGTGTAGATTTTCACGCCCAAATCTGCGGCTTGATTGAATAAACAATCTGCGATCGTCCTCGAATCATCAGTAATCGGAAAAATCCGTCCATCCGCTTCGGTTTTTAGTTTGACATTGCGATCGGTAAACCATTCGATCGTGTGTTTCGCCTGAAACTGCGAGAATGCCCCTCTTAACGCTTTTCCGCCTCTGGGATAATTCTGAACGAGCAAAGACGGCTCAAAACACGCATGAGTCACATTACAGCGACCCCCACCCGAAATTAGAACTTTCGATAAACATTGCTGACCTGCTTCGAGCAACGTCACATCGACCCCCGATTTCGCCGCACAAATCGCCCCAAAAAATCCTGCTGCTCCGCCACCGATGACAACTAATTCCACTGTTCTTATACCCAGATCGAATCTTGATCTTAGGCGATTTGGAATGCGATCGCAGCATCAGGCAACAAAGATGCAATAATGATGCGGCTGTTTTTTCTTGTCCCCAATGGCACGCACGAAAACCCTCACCCTCGAAGCCCTAGAGCCGTCTGAGTTTAAGTTTGATCTGCCTGATCCGAATGACGATCGAATTGAGGAGCTTGCCTTTCAGCAACAAATCGAACAAGCTTGGCAAGTGTGCGATCGCTTCGATTTACAGACCGATATTTGGCGGGGGCGGATTCTCAGAGCCGTCCGAGAGCGCGAGAAGAGCCAGAACGGAACCGGATTTTTGAATTGGTTGCGCGATCGGGAAATCAGCAAAACACAGGCTTACAAATTAATCGAATTGGCAAACAGCGCGGATACCTTACTGGCAGGTGGACACATTGAGCCTGAAGATGTAAATCGCTTTAGCAAGCAAGCCTTTGTCGAAACAGCACAGTGTGAACCGGAAGTGCAACAGCTTGTTGGGGATGCAGCAAAAAGAGGCGATCGCATTACTCGTCGAGAAGTTCAGCAATTGTCAGACGATTGGACTGCGATGAGTTCTGATTTGCTACCGGAAGAAATTCGCGAAAAAGTGGTCGATCAAACGATTCCAACTCGCTATGTTGCGCCGTTAGTAAAGCATTTAGAGAAATTACCAGAGTTCCATCAAGCTTCGATTCGACAAGCGATCGCAGAACATCCAGATCTTGACACTTTAAAGCAAGCCACTGGAGAAGCACGATCGCTATCTCGTTATCTTGAAGCGGCTCCTCAAGTGCAAGCTTTGAATGATGAATCGGTCAACATTGAGACTGCACTTGATGAAGCGATGCGATTAGGGTGTCTCAATTCTGCGGCGGAATTGGTAAATCAAGCGGCTCAACTGGAACACGCGATCGCGAAACTCTACACAACTTGGAAGCGAGTGAATTCTTTGTCTGACAAGCTTTACGAAGATACGGGTGCGAGTACTCCAAATCTTCGATCTATGTTGAAGTCGTTGGAACGCTTGTCGAATAACTCGATCGAGTTTTACTTTGGCGATCCCAGGGGCGAGAATTTCTCTCACACGATCCGACTGAAATTAGAAGAGGAATCAGCGGGCGGAGAAATTGAATGAGTGCGATCGATCGGTTTCAATCTTCTGTTGTCACTGCCTTGGTTCGAGACGGATGGAGCCAACCAAAACCGCTACCACTTAAATTTGGCAGCAAAGACGTAAAAATTGATCTAGCCGCAGAGAAGATTCTTTTTGCAGAAAAAGGCAGAATTCAGATTGCAGTAGAAGTTAAAAGCTTCGTTGTGCCAAGCATCGTATACGCATGGCACGGCGCACTTGGACAGTATCTCAATTACTGCCTCGTGCTAGAACATAATCAACTTTCTCATCTTCCTTATCTCGCAGTTCCAGCAGAAATCTACGATCAAGAACTCACAGAGGAGTTTTTTCAGTCCAGTATTCGTCGTTATCAAGTTAATTTACTTATCATTGATTCAATCACTGAGGAGATTGTGCAATGGAATCCCGATCCCCAGATTTAACTTCTATAGCCATCCCGAACCACGAGGAGAAGGTTGCGGCGTATCGCAATGCAATTCTTAAGGTTTTGTCTTCCCACTTACAAGCTTTGAGTCCGGATCTTCAAATGGTTCCAGTGTTCGATTTGCAACACGATCGCTATCAACTGCTCGAAGTTGGCTGGCAAAACCGGAAACGGATTTTTCTACCGATTCTGCACCTCGACCTCATTGAAGGGAAAGTGTGGATTCAACAGAATCAAACGGATATTGAAATCGGTGATGAATTGGTTGCGGAAGGAGTTGAGCGAGCGAACGTTGTTTTAGGATTCATCCCGAAACATCTACGTCATTTCAATCCAGATTATGCTGTCGAATAATCCAATCTTCGTAAAACAACTTAAGATAGGTTTGCAAACGGTTGCATCTGGGATCAAACATGACCAAGTTGGAAACAGGCTTCGCGGGAAATCTTTCTCTAAGAAATTTGCTGCCGCCTTATCGATTTGTCCGCACCGATGAAACCGTTCTTCATCACCACCATGCTGAAACTGCGCCATTGAATGAGAAAGCAGTTCGGGTGCTAAATTGGAATATCGCTAAGAATAATGACGATCGCACTTGGCAGATGGATTTCGATTGGATTGTCGATCGCTATTGTCCAGATTTGATCTTTCTTCAGGAATTTAGCCTGTGTGCTCGTACTAAGAATTTCAAGTTGGCAGAATTAAGCTGGAGTTTTGCACCTAACTTTATCGATCAGTATCACAACATCTATGCAGGTGTCTTAACGGCATCTCGATCGACTTCTGTAAACCACAGAGCTTTAGTCACTGAACATTTTGAGCCTGTCTCGAATACGCCGAAAGTCTCTTTAGTCACAGAGCATCCATTTGCACAGGGAACACTGTTGACGATTAATTCGCATTTAATTAATTTCGTTGATTTAGAGAAATTCAAAGCGCAACTGCGGGAATTGGAAAGCGCGATCGCACAACACACTGGAGCGATCATTTTTTCGGGAGATTTCAATACGTGGAATCGATCGAGGTGGCAGATGCTTGATAAGATGACGCGCAGGCTCGGTTTATCAAGAGCAGAGTTTCCCGAAATGGATGCTCAAAATATCAAGCGATTTTTGTTGTCTCCACCGCTCGATCATATTTTCTATCGGGGTTTGCGGCAGAATTATCTTCAAGCGCGTGTTCTCGATCACATTCAATCCTCTGATCATAAACCGATGCTGGTTGAGTTCCACGTTTGAGCAAAGCTATGTTGAGCGTCGGTGGTTCCGTTCGTATCTTTAGCATTGTCGCAGTTGTTGTTCATATCTTAGGCGTGATTAATGCGGCTCATGCCGTGATGACAGTACGATCGTCTCGTGGGGCGGTGGCTTGGAGCATTTCGCTCCTGACTTTCCCGTGGTTGGCGATTCCGATGTATTGGGTTTTGGGACGGAATCGATTTTACGGATATGCAGAAGCGCTCCATGCCGCTTATGTGGAACATAACACGCTGGCTCAACAGGTTTATCAAGAAGCTTTAGAGTACAAAACGGATTTGCCAAAAGAATTCGCTTCACTACAACAGTTAGCAGATTCGTTAACGACAATTCCATTTACTACGGGCAATTATTGTGAATTGCTGATTGATGGAAAGGCAACGTTTAAAGCAATGCTATCGGCAATTCAATCGGCAACCGATTACATTTTGCTGCAAACTTATATTTTGGAAGACGACGAAACTGGATATGAATTCTGTAAAGCGTTAGTTCAGAAAGCAAATCAAGGCGTTCGAGTTTACTTGCTTTATGACGGGATTGGGACACGAGGACTTGAACGATCGTATCGTCGATCGCTGCGTCAAGCAGGTGTGAAAGTGAGAGCTTTCAAAAGCACGAAAGGACGGGGAAATCGCTGGCAAATTAACTTTCGCAATCACCGCAAAATTTTGATTGTGGATGGTGCGATCGGCTTTGTCGGTGGATTTAATATCGGTGACGAATATCTTGGTTATAAACCGCCGCTCAGTCCTTGGCGCGATACACATCTGAGAGTCCAAGGAACGGCTGTGAAATGCTTGCAAGGGAGCTTTTTAGGCGATTGGTTCTGGGCAACTCGGCATCTTCCTGAAGTCAATTGGAACATTGCTCCGAAACCAGAATTTAATCAAACGGCGTTAGTGTTTCCGACGGGTCCTGCTGATCATGTTCCAGCTTGTACTTTGTTTTTTGTCGATGCGATCAATCAGGCAAAACAAAGGCTGTGGATTGCCAGCCCGTATTTTGTGCCCGATGATTCGATCGCGACTGCTCTAAAACTAGCGGCGATTCGCGGTGTTGATGTGCGAATTCTGCTTCCGAATCGTCCCGATCATTTCATGGTCTACTTTTGCGCGTTTTCGTATTACAACGAGATGCAAACCGCTGGTGTGAAAATTTATCGATATCAACCTGGATTTATGCACCAGAAAGTGATTTTGATTGATGATGCGATCGCTGGAGTTGGAACGGTAAATTTCGATAATCGATCGTTCTTGCTCAACTTTGAAGTGATGGTGTTTGTGCTCGATCGACTTTTTGTGCAATCGGTTGAAACAATGCTGCGAGACGATTTAGAACTCTGTAAATTTGTTGAACCTGGGGACTATCGCAAACGTCCGTTATGGTTTCGATTGATTGCGAGAATTGCACGATTGTTTGCTCCGATTCTGTGAGGAACCTGTTAGAATCTGGCTTCTTCTGTAACGGTAATCGTAGGAATCGATTACGATCAGGTCAAAGTGTTATTGATAGTCAACAATGGTCACAGAGTTAATGGTGCAGCCATCTTCATGGGTGGAAACAGGCATTACTGTAGAAACTGTAAGAGGTTTGAAGCTGTTTAAGTTTACAGCAGAACTACAGGAGCGTTTTGAAGAACTCATTGATTTATATAAGCAAGAACAGCTTACAGGTGAGCAACTCGCGGAGTTAAGAGGGCTTGCAGAACTCGATCGAATTTTTACCTTACTCAATGCTCGCACGATCGCAGATTCATGACCATTAGTGCCTCAACTCGTAAGCTTATCCGGCAGCGAGCAAGTTATTTGTGCGAGTACTGTCATTCTTCTGAAGAAGGAAGTACAACCCGATTTACACTTGATCACGCTCAACCTAAATCTCTAGAAGGCTCTGATGATGTTGATAATTTAATTTTGGCGTGCCACCGCTGTAATATGCGCCGCTACAATTTTACAACTGCCATTGATCCACAGACGAAGCGTGTTGTGCGTTTGTTTAATCCTAGAGCGCACTCATGGGCTGAGCATTTCTCTTGGTCTAAGGATGGTTTGAAAGTCGTGGGACTTACAGCAATTGGAAGAGCGACTTGTAAGCGGCTTGATATGAACGATGATGAGCATGATGAAGGCTCAATTATTGCCGCTCGTCGTTTGTGGATACGTGGAGGATGGCATCCGCCTCAAGGTGATCCGATTTTGCAAGATTAGCGATCGCACTTTAGGGCACAGGTAGCCCGATCGCTTTGGCAATCAGCGGCAAGAGTTTGCTACAGGCTTCAGCGAATGTAGCGGCTGCGGGAAGTGAGGCGGCAGTGCCTTTGAGAAGTTTGATGGCTTTTCTGCCGAGTCCTTGTTTAGCTGGATCTTGGGCGGCTTCGGCTAGAGTTTTGACTTCTTCGAGGGCATCGGCTTTGTCTTCTAGGGAAAGAACGGGTTCGGTTTCGATCGCGGCTTGCAGTTCGATTAAGTGTGCTTTTAGTTCTTGCTGCTCAGGAGTGCTGGAAAGCTGATTCACCACATTTGAAACGCTGCCGCTGATTTCGCCTAAGTTGATCGTTGAACCTGTGACATTGCTGATGTTGATGCTGTTGTCGTTCATGGCTGGATTTCCTGTCGTGAGAATGTTGGTAATTTGGGCTGGATTTTTGGCGATCGCCATTGCCATTGTTTTGAAGTCTAAGAGATACTGTTTGTTTTCGGCTTCGAGTTGTTGAATGCGATCGTCATACGTTAACTCGAATGTTTTAGCAACTTGGGCTTTGTCTGTGTTTTCGGGGACTTCAAGCGTGAGTAGGACATCGTTGCCTTTTTTCTCAATGCCTTGAATGGAATCGAGAGTGATACCGGGGTTTTCCTGCATGAGTTGTTGAAAGGCGGCGGCGAAGGCTTCGCGGTTGATGCCGTTTCGCATGAGAATCTGGACGGTGTTGAGAATTTTTTTGTAGAGTTTCTCGAAATCTCCAGGGTCGAAGACGGTATCGGGATTGTGAGGGCGGCGTTCTCGACTGCCGATCGAATTAGGGTGTTCGAGGAGAAAGATGTATTGGCAATCGACTCGATCGAGCGTGGTGGTGTGGTCAACATTCCAGGCTTCGAGACAAGCTCCTGTCAGATAAGCGCCTGTGAAATCTGCACCAAGGGCTAGAGATTCGCGAAGATTTGCCTTTTTGAGATTTGCACCCTGCAAAAGTGCTTTGCTGAGATTGATACGGGTGAGATTTGCAGATTCGAGATTAATACCCTGAAGGTTTGCTCCTTCTAAATTGGCTGCAATGAATGACTTTTTGTATCCATTCCGCGTTGTCAAGAGTTCGCGAACGTTTGAATGTTGCAAAATCGAGTCGCCGACTCTAGCACGGTCTAATTTCTTGGCTTCTTCCCAGCAAACATGGGTGAGAGTTGCTCTTCGGAAGTTGGTGCTTTTGAGCGTTGCCTTTGTAAAGTTTGCACTTGTTAAATTGGCGTTGTAGAAGCGTGTTCCACCCAGCGATGAAAACGCTACGCCAAAGCTACGAGCTAATTCAAATTTTTCATCATTCTTAGAAACTCGCCACGCGATGTAGAGACTTAACAAGCCCGATGCGACAGAGACAGCGAAAGCGACAGCGAAAGCGGTAGAGACAGCGAAAGCGCCAGCGACAGCAACAGCGCCAGCAACAGCGACAGAGACAGCGCCAGAGACAGCGACAGCCATCGCGACAGAGACAGCGACAGCGACAGCCATTGAAATGCCCCCTAAAAATTAGACCACTCCGAGAGCGACAACGAGTCCAAATAGGAGTAGGATCAAGTGCATGTCAAATTCAGCGAAAAAATACACCCCCCAATTCAAAGCCAAACTGGTGCTCG
>NZ_JBNXVP010000044.1:0-54700 GCF_050565645.1 Leptolyngbya sp. AN10 | reverse complement strand
CGCTCTAGTTGGGCGAGCAGCAAGGGAATGTCGTCTACTCGTTCAGTTGTAATGCTCACAGGTTGGTTCATTGCCCAACTTTAGCCCAATCTTACGACCTCGCTCAAAAATGGGCGAACCGGGAGTGAAAAGTTTAAGATGGCAGGATTGGCAGGACTCGCACTTTGGCTTTCGCAGCATCAATTGTCACAAGCGCACCCTCCTCAAGCTGCTGCTGAAATTGCTGCAACGCTGATAAGACGATCGTAGAAATTCTGGACGGAAGAGGATCTTGAGTCCTAACCTGAATTACACTTGGCGCATCCGCTTGAGTTGCAGCCAATAACGTTCCAAAATCCAAATCGTGAGTAAATACAATGTATTGACGAGCTTTCGCCCATGCTAAAATAACTTGATCAATTTCACCTGGATGACCCACAGTTGACCAGTGAACCGCTTCAATTCCATTCTGTTCAAAAACATCAACCCAATCAGGCGATAGATTCATATCAATCAAGATCCTCATGCAGTTTCCAGCGGAACTTCCATTTCTTCTACCCGCCACGCCGCATACATCAAAGCCTCATAAATGTCCGCTTCTTCCAAATACGGATAAGCTCTAAGAATTTCAGGAATTGAGCGCCCAGAAGCCACTAATCCAACTACCGTGCCGACTGTAACACGCATTCCTCGAATACAAGGCTTTCCACCCATGACTTGGGGATTAAATGTAATTCGCTTTAAAGATTGCATAATGAAGTGCGATCGAGTTCTATTCCTTGCATCGTAGTCTATGTGAACAAATCATCCACTCACTTCCTTTCTCAAAAACATCCGTCTCGGTCGTCCCAAAAACCAATCCCAACTCGGCTGAATTTCCTCTAACCGATACCCCAACTTAAAATAAAGCCGTTTCGCTGCTTCATTCGTTTCCAAGACGTGCAGATAAATATTGCGATAACCCCATTCCTGCACATACGGTTCACACGCCAGTAACAATTGCTGCGCGACTCCCTGCCGTCTCACATCTTCTCGCACCGCCAGATTCGATAAATACACATACTGATTATTTTTCGGTTGCCAAGGGTTCGAGGTACGTAACCCAATTTCAACCGTTCCGACAATTCGTTCAGAACGATCGCTCGTATCGATCGCAACCAAGCAAACATAATTCGGGGCTGGAAATCTCGTCCGACTCCGCAAATCTTCGTGAATCCCGACTCGAATAATCGGAGCCAGCCACGGCAAAAACGCCGGATACAGCGGAAAACTATCGACTAAAATTCCCGCAATTTCGTACAAATCCGAAGGCTGCACTTCCCGAATTCGATATCGAGTAGGACTCGAAAAATCTGTCTGACGCGAAGAAACGCTCACAAGCACCGATTAACCCAACATTCACATCCTAAATCAGCTTGTCTGAAACTGTCGCAGAAAATGAAGATGAGACACTGACTTTAGGGCGATCGACTTCAGCTTTTGAAATCGCCAATCTGTCGATCGAATCGTGGATGGCACTCCTTCAATGATTCGAGCCTCGTTTGCGGTTGCACCAAAAATAACAGTCAGACTTGCTCCAACCATCAGAACTAGACTCGCTCGTTTTTTCATCTCACACCAAAATTTAGTTAACGAGCATCATATCCTGAAGCGATCGCATAAAAAAGAACCCGCCTCGGAATGAAGCGGGTCTTATCGGAATCTTGAATTATTTACCAATTCTCGGCGGTTCGCGAAATGCGATCGCAAAAAACAGAACGCCGATCGCCAAAGCCAAAATCAGAATATATGCTACAGCTTCCATGATGGTGTCCCAAAATAAAGAGTTGGATTGGGTCTAGACCCTTGCCTAGACCCATAAAAGCCATTTACGCCTCGGTTCTTTGAAGCGTGGATTTGTCACCCACCTTCGCAAAGCGTCCCCATTCGACTTGTTCTTCTGACAGATCCGGGTCAACCCCAGCGAACACATCCCGGAAGATAGTTCTCGAACCGTGCCAGATATGACCAAAGAAGAACAACAGCGCAAACACTGCGTGACCGAACGTGAACCATCCACGTGGGCTGGTGCGGAATACACCATCCGAATTTAGAGTTTCACGATCGAATTCAAACGGTTCGCCCAATTGAGCCGCACGCGCATAGCGTTTGACCAATGCCGGATCGCTGATCACTTGACCATCTAACTTACCGCCGTAGAAGCTTGCCGTAACACCAGCTTGTTCAAAGCTGTATTTCGATTCAGCTTTACGGAACGGAATGTCAGCCCGAATCACGCCATCGCTATCTTGCAGAACCACTGGGAAGTTCTCGAAGAAGTTCGGCAAGCGACGGACAAACAATTCGCGACCTTCGCCATCCTTGAACACCGGATGACCGAGCCAAGTTTGAGCGATTCCATCACCCTTGTTCATCTGACCAGTACGGAACAAACCACCTTTTGCGGGGCTGTTGCCGACGTAATCATAGAACGCCAGTTTGTCAGGAATTTGGTTATACGCTTGTGACAGGCTTGCACCATCAGCCACCGCATTTTGCACTCGTCGATCGATTTCTTGACGGAAGTAGCTGCTATCCCACTGATAGCGGGTCGGTCCGAAAAGCTCGATCGGGGTGGTTGCGTTGCCGTACCACATGGTTCCTGCAACGATAAACGCCGCAAAGAACACGGCTGCAATACTGCTCGACAACACGGTTTCGATGTTCCCCATTCTCAGCGCACGATAGAGACGCTCAGGCGGACGAACACTGAGGTGGAACAAGCCCGCAATAATGCCGACAATTCCTGCTGCAATGTGGTGCGCGACGACTCCACCCGGATTGAATGGGTTAAATCCAGCCGGACCCCATTCTGGTGCAACAGGCTGAACGTGCCCTGTCACCCCATAGGCATCCGACACCCACATTCCCGGACCAAACAATCCAGTCAAGTGGAATGCACCAAATCCGAAACAAAGTAAACCAGACAAGAACAAGTGAATTCCAAACATTTTCGGCAAGTCGAGTGCAGGTTCTCCTGTACGCGGATCGCGGAAAAGTTCCAAATCCCAATAAACCCAATGCCAGCAAGCTGCTAAGAACAGCAAGCCCGATAAAACGATGTGGGCAGCCGCAACGCCCTCAAACGACCAGAAGCCCGGATCGGTCACGGTTTCACCCGTAACGCTCCAACCACCCCAGGAAGAAGTGACTCCGAGCCGCGCCATAAACGGCAGCACGAACATCCCTTGTCTCCACATGGGGTTTAAAACTGGATCGCTTGGATCAAAAATCGCAAGCTCATAAAGCGCCATTGATCCCGCCCAACCTGCGACGAGTGCGGTGTGCATCAGGTGGGTGGCGATCAACCGTCCCGGATCATTCACTAGGACTGTGTGTACGCGGTACCAGGGTAGTCCCATTTGACTACTCTCCTCCTCTAAATTACGTCTACTGCAACGCTTCTTTCAGCCTTTTGTTAAAGTGCCTAATACTGGTAACTTTACCAGACAAGGCATCCCGTAACCCCGCCGTTTCAACGATCCCGCCGCTGTTTAGAACGTTGAATCGTGACTGTGACAAGGGATTCATAAAAAATGAAAGTGTATAAAGAAGTGTAACCAGTGTTAGAAGCGATTGCAAGCGAATCGCGATCGTCTGAAATTCCGCCTCTTACTTACGTTTCACTTCTTAACGATTCTTAATTGTCTGACAAAATGAGGTACAACTAAAGAAAGGACTTTTATCACTCAATTCACTTCCGTGAGGCATGGACTATGCAACCCGCAGACACTGATCTCCAATCTGTTGAACCCCTTGAAGAAGTAGTCGTACAAGCGCCCAAACCCGCGTTCCAGTCTGCCTCGATCAATTTTGTGAAAGAAGGCAAAGAAGTGGTCGCGGCACAAGGGGCAAATTTGCGGATTAAAGCGATCGAGAATCAAGTCGATCTCTACACATTTGGCGGCAAATTAATGAATTGCGGCGGCTCTGGTCAGTGCGGCACTTGCATTGTAGAAGTCACGGAAGGCATGGAAAATCTTTCGCCCCGTACCGCCTTTGAAGAGCGGAAACTGAAGAAAAAACCTGCTTCCTATCGCCTCGCCTGTCAAGCATTAGTGAACGGCCCAGTCAGCGTTAAGACCAAACCTTAGTGGTATTCTAAAAGGGTTGATGCCGAGTTTAGAAGGGGACTGGCTCTATGCAAGTTAATGATTTGGGATTTATTGCGTCGATTTTGTTTGTGCTTGTGCCAAGCGTGTTTCTGCTGATTCTCTATATCCAAACTGCCAGCCGCCAAACCAAAGACGAGTAGTAAAACTTTACAATTTCGTTCAGAAAACGCTGAGGATTTTTGTCTTCGGCGTTTTTTGCTTGAGAAGCTATTGCTCAGGTTCCGAATGCGTGTCCTCCTGTTCAAGCATGTTTCTTAAAAACTCCTGAAGCCGCATTCGATGGATATAAGGCCATCCTCCCGTCGCTTCAATATCTCTTAACAGCGCATAAAGAGCTTGGCGATTGGTTGGAAGTGACTCTTGAAACAATCCTTCGCGGATTTCGCGATGCAGAATTTCGAGCACTCTCAACAACGCTAAAAGTGCCATTCCATCGCCTGTGGATTGTTGTGCGATCGCCCTTATGGATCGAGCCAACTCCTCTAGCTCTGGCGATTTCAGCGTAATTTCATCGGTTGCGCTCTTCGTATAGTCTCTCAGCATTGCATCATCATCCATACCACCGCTCCTCATACGCCCCAAAGCTTTAATACCGTATCGCGTTTTGGCAAACTCAACCGTTGCCGAACCTACTGTAAAAGAGTTCTCTAACCTCGATTCTTAAAATGTTTACTAATATCTGTAAAATGCTATGAGAGGTTCGATCAGAACCAAACCAGAATTTATAGAAACTCGACGAGATCTGTACAGCAGTGACAAAACACCCTGACAGAATTTTTACATTACTTTGAGGTTGACCATGAGGTATCGCGCATTCTTTGTGACACTGCTGGCGTTCTGCCTGAGTGTTTTAACTGCTTGTAGTGAACCCGCGCAGAGTGCGGAAGGACTCACGTATGAGCAGATTCGTGGGACAGGTTTAGCCAATAGCTGCCCCCAAATTGAGGAAACATCTCGCGGCTCGATCGCGATCGAAAACGGCAAAACCTATTCGATCACTGGATTGTGCCTCCAGCCGACCACTTACTTCGTGAAAGAAGAATCCGCGAACAAGCGTCGGGAAGCTGAATTCGTCCCCGCTAAAGTGATGACCCGCTACACATCGTCGATCGATGCGGTTTCGGGAACTTTGACGGCGAACAGCGATGGTAGCTTGACCTTCAAAGAAGAAGACGGTCTTGACTTCCAAGCAATCACCGTTCAATTACCAGGTGGCGAACGAGTTCCGTTCTTATTCACGATTAAAGGATTGGAGGCAACCACCGCTCCCGGTTCGACCAGCATCAACACTTCGACCGACTTCATCGGACAATTCCGCGTTCCGTCTTATCGGACTTCTAACTTCCTCGATCCGAAAGGTCGCGGTTTGACCACCGGGTATGATAATGCGGTTGCACTTCCAGCTTCGGCAGATTCAGAAGAACTGAAGAAAGAAAACGTCAAGCGATTCCAGCTTGATAAAGGAACGATCTCGCTGCAAGTCGCGAAGATTGACAGCACATCGGGTGAAATCGCAGGCACGTTTGAAAGTGAACAGCCTTCCGAAACCGATATGGGATCTCGTGAGGCAAGCGACGTGAAGATTCGCGGCTTGTTCTATGCGCGAGTTGCACCGAACGCTTAGTTTGAATTGAGCGATCGTAAAATCGATCAGTTCTCGAAATATTCACGATTTGGGGCGACATGCCCCTTTTTTATTGGAAAAAACTTTTTATTAAAATTCTTTGAAATCAGTCCTAAAAGTGACCGAAATCACCGCGAGTCAACGTTCCGTGGAAATGCAGTTGAATGCTTTCAGTACAGGAAATAAGTTTAATTTGTCACTAAGAAGTGAGCAGAAATTCTGTCTTTTGTTCTCCGAAGTCCGATCGCTTTCTGAGTGTGATTTCTACCATCACAGTTCTGTTCAGAAGCAGTCTAAAAATCGGGTTTGACATCTTCTTAAGCACTTACTGAACTTCGTCATGCCTAACCTTGTTTCCAGCGATTTAAAAAGCGAAACGTTGCAACTTCTCCGCGAATATCAAAAGTCGGGATCGGCTTCTGTCCGAAACCAACTGGTTGAATTGAATATCGGATTGGTGAGAAAAGAAGCTCATCACTGGGTGAATCAGTGTACGGAAAATTACGATGATCTGCTTCAGGTGGGATCGATCGGATTGATTCGTGCGATCGAGCGTTTTGATATGTCGAAAGGTCACGCTTTTAGCTCGTTTGCGATTCCGTATATCAGGGGCGAAATTCAACACTACCTCCGCGATAAAAGCCCGTCGGTACGAATTCCACGTCGTTGGCAAGCCCTTCAACGTCAAGCGGTTTGGATTATTCGGGAGTTTCAAGAGAAGAACCGCAGAGCACCGAGTGATGCAGAAATTGCAGCGGCGTTAGAAATCTCGATCGAGGAATGGCAAGAAATTCGGCTCTCGGCTCAGAATCGAGCGCTTCTCAGCTTGGATGCTCCGGTTGGCGACGAAGATGGAACTGCGTTTTTGGGTGATTTGGTTCCTGATTCTCGGTATCGCAGCTTTCAACTGGCACAGGAAGATCAGATTCGACTTCAGCAAGCTTTAGTGCAATTGGAACACCGAACTCGTGAAGTTTTGGAATTTGTCTTTCTATATGATCTGACTCAGAAAGAGACTGCTGAACGCCTAGGAATTAGTGCGGTTACAGTTTCTCGGCAAGTGAAAAAAGGACTGCAAAAACTTCAAGCGATCATGACCTGTAGCGAAGCTTGATCTGAAACGGCTCCGAAAATCCACCCAAAAATTTTCTCAGAGCGTCAAATCGATTTAACCGGGGCACACTAACCCTAGATCGTTCTCTGTTGTGGGTCATTTCAAACTTGGACTGTGAACAGCGATCGAGGCGAAGTCAAGAGTCGAATTTTTGGGAGTGATCATGAGCAAGCGGTTCACGAAGCGAATTTCGCAGAGTACAAAAGTGGTCTGTGCAGGGGCGTTAATGCTTTGGATGAGTGGCTGTACAGTCGGTGAAGAAACGGTTGTGACTGAAGCCAACCCTTCTCCAGCGGCAACCTCGTCAACCCCTGCTCAATCTTTCGCAAAACCGACGGTTCCTGCTAAAGACGCAACGAAAAAGGCTTCAGGCAATCGAATTGCGGGTTTGCTGCAATCGACCAATCCAGACGAACGAGCACGACAAGTTCAACGGGGAATCAGCGCTGGAAAAGATCCGTTCTCTAGTGTTCCCCCTCTCGTTTCGTTCAAGGTTCCGATCGTGCAGCCTGAAGGACAATCATCCTCACCTGCTCCACAAGCAAGACCTGAGACTCCAGAGCAACCCGTTCAACCGAGAACCACTCCAAAACCAGAACCGAAGTCACCAATTAAATCATTGCCACCGTTGCCCGATCCGACTTTAGCGAAAGCGGTTCAAGTCACAGGCGTGATCGTAGTGGGCGGTGTTCCTCAAGCGATCGTACAAGCTCCGAATGAATCTACTAGCCGCTATGTGCAAGTTGGACAACGGATTTCTAACGGACAAGTTTTGGTGAAGCGAATTGAGATGAATAGTGGGTCTGACCCGATCGTAATTCTGGAACAGAATGGAGTCGAAGTGGCTCGTGCGGTTGGTAGTCCAGCGGCTCCTTCTACTGCACCGGGCGCACCTCCCGCACCAACCGCAATGATGCCAAGTCTCAATTTCTTCGGCTAAGACTCGTCACAATTTGCAACAGCCTTCAGACAACTTCGGGAGACAGGCGCTAGAGTTGAAACACTATCCTTTAGCGCGGTTTCCCGAAGTTGCGTTGTTATGACTGCCAGTGTTTCTGAATTTGATACTTTTTTGAATTCTTTGTTGCCGATTCCTCAAGCTTCTCAGGATACGGAGTTGCTCCAGCAGATTGGCTTTATTCCGGGAGTGCGGGAAATGCTGACGGTGAGGCAGGTTCATGCACTCGAACACGCAACCGTTTGGATTCTGAGTGGATTGCCCGATCGTAGAATTGCGCCGCCTGAGTGGAAAGATAACAGCGGTTTGGGTGGACTCTCGACAGAACAAGGCTTCTATTTGTATGGGCAAGCGAATACGGCTGAAGTAAAACGGGCTGTGAATCAGGCTTTAGAACGGATTACGACTGGGGAATGGAATTTGGCAGTGCATCCGCGCTGTGGCACGAACCTGTCAGTCGGAATGTTGCTGACTGCCTCGATCGCGTTTGGAATTCATTTGATTTTGCCGCGGAACCCGATCGAACAATTGGTTGGATTGGGAGTTGCCGCAACCACGGCTTCTCAACTCGCACCCGAATTAGGACGATTCGTACAGCAGTATGTAACGACTTCGATTCCGTTTAATCTCAGAGTGCGAGACGTATCGATCGTTCAAGATTCTTGGGGTCGTCCCGCACATTTCGTTCAAACTGAATGGATCGATTAGCTTCCCACAATCATTCCAGCGAGTAAAAGAAATCCAATCCAAACGTTTTGCTTGAAGCTGAAAGCGTAGAAAGGAATTGGAATCGTAGGTTGAGCTAATTTATAAGATTGCCATGCCCAAACGATCGTACTTAACCCCAAAGCGCCCCAATACCAAATATTTAACTGCATGACGATTCCGAGTTTTGCCAGAATCAGAACCGTCCCGACATAGAAAGCAGCGATCGCATAAGGCGCATATCGTCCGAAGAATAATGCGCTCGATTTTACGCCGATCCGTTTATCATCTTCGCGATCTGACATGGCATAAACGGTGTCAAATCCTAATGTCCAGAGCAATGTTGCACCCCAGAGGAGCCACATTGCTTGAGGCAGACAAGAAGCATTTGAGGTCGTGTTACAACTGACGGCACTCCAACTAATTAGAACGGCGAACCCCCAAGCGATCGACAAAACTAATTGTGGTACAGGAAAAACTCGTTTCGCAGCGGGATATAGCAAAATTACTGGAACGGCTGCCACACAGAGCCAGAATGTGAGCGGATTCAAAAATAGCGCTAATCCTGCCGCACAGAGGAGCGAAACAATGCCAACCACGATTCCGACTTTGACAGAAAGCGCTCTCGATGCCAAAGGACGATCGCGGGTTCGTTCCACATGCGGGTCAATATTGCGATCCCATAAATCATTTGCTACACAACCCGCCGCACTCGTCGCTAACGTGCCTAAAATAATGATGACTACCAATAACCAAGGCGGCGTTCCTCCTGATGCCAGGAACACAGCCCACAGCGCTGGAATCATTAAAATGAGTCGTCCTTCGGGTTTATGCCAGCGCAACAATCGCGCAATGATGAGCCATGTCGGTTCTGAAGAGGGGTTCGGCTGAGTCCACATACACATTCGATCGCAAGTCTATAAGAAGAACTTAGCGCGGTTCTTGACCAAAAATCCGCTGAATTGCTCAGGAATTGCGGTAGAACCTTAGTTTAGAAACACTCTTGTTCGCTGTTCCCTCGCACTCGTCCATCTCTTCGATCGCAGTACGTCATGGTAAAGTCTCTTTCAAAACCGCCTGAAGAAAGCTCGGTTATGCTTCCCCCTGTTCCCACTGATCGCGATCGTATTCTTGCCGCGATCGATGTGGGAACGAATTCGATTCACATGGTAATCGCCCGAATTCAGCCGCACATTCCCGCATTTACGATCGTGGGACGCGAAAAGGCAACAGTCCGATTAGGCGATTTTTGTAAGAAAACGGGCGAATTGTCCGCTGAAGCGATGGATCGAGCGATGGTTGCTTTGAGGCGCTGTCAGGAAGTCGCGAAAAGTGTGAACGCGGAACAAACGATCGCAGTGGCGACCAGTGCGGTTCGTGAAGCTCCGAATGGACAGGCATTTTTGCAGCGGATCGAAGATGAACTGGGGCTGTGGGTGAATTTGATCTCTGGAGCCGAGGAAGCGCGTCGGATTTATCTCGGTGTGCTGTCGGGGATGAATTTTAACAATCAGCCGCACGTGATCGTCGATATTGGCGGCGGCTCGACGGAATTGATTTTAGGAGATGGACATGAGCCGCGAACTCTGAGCAGTACGAAAGTGGGAGCGGTTCGATTGACGGCTGAACAAGTCACGACTGATCCAATTAGCTCGATCGAGTTTGGCGGACTTCAGGCTTATATTCGCGGCATGATGGAGAGATCGATCGATGAACTTCAGACCCATTTGCAACCAGGAGAACAGCCGCGACTGGTGGGAACATCGGGAACGATCGAAACTTTGGTGGCGCTGAATGCTCGTGAAAAATTGGGAACGGTTCCAGTCCCGCTGAATGGCTGTGAACTGTCGCTGAAGGATCTAAAAGAATGGGTGAATCGTCTGCGGAGAATGAATTTAGCAGAGCGATTAGCGGTTCCGGGATTGTCAGAGCGACGAGCAGAAATTATTCTGGCGGGTGCGCTGATTTTGCAGGAAGTGATGACGCAATTGAAAGCGGAATCGATCGTCATCTGTGAACGATCGCTGCGTGAAGGCGTGATCGTCGATTGGATGGTTTCGCATGGATTGATCGAAGATCGATTGCGGTATCAAGGATCAGTGCGGGAACGCAATGTGATCAAAACGGCTCAAAAGTATCAAGTGAACTTAGAGCATAGTCAGCGAGTGGCAGAATTCGCGCTCAGTTTGTTTGACCAAACTCAAGGTAAATTACACGCTTGGGGAGATGAAGAGCGGATACTACTTTGGGCAGCAGCGATTTTGCATAACTCTGGGCATCATGTCGGACATTCTTCACATCACAAGCATTCTTACTATCTGATTCGACATGCGGAACTGCTTGGATTTACCGAGATGGAAATTGAAACGATCGCGAATCTAGCTCGCTATCATCGGAAAAATGCACCGAAGAAACGGCATGATACCTATCGGAATTTGACCAGCAAGCGGCATCGTCGAGTCGTGGAAGAACTTCATCCATTGTTACGGTTAGCCGTTGCGCTTGATCGTCGTCAAATCGGGGCAATTCAATCGATCGACTGTCAGTTCAGTTTGGAACCGAAAGAGATGCGATTGTTGATTCATCCCAAGCATCCAAATGATCCTTGTGAGTTAGAGCTTTGGAGTTTAGAAGTGAAAAAGGAGAGCTTTGAAGCGGGATATGGGGTAAAACTTACACCCGTTTTGGTTTGAGAAAGGTTTGCAAGTTTGTAGACTTTGCTCTGATAGATCAGGTCGATGATTAGTTCAGCCGAGCAATCAGCCATAACGCTAATCGCTCTAAACCAACCAATACAGCAGTAATTACAACTGCTAATGCAAATAAAATCAGATTATTATCATCGCCTGCTCTGAGGGCAAAGCTGAGTGAAGTGGCAACTGCGGGCGGGTGCATGATATCTAACACGATCATTAATACGATCGTGGCAATCATCGCACTGCCAGCCGCAACGTATCCTGCCCCAAACACCGTAAAGGTTAACCAGCCCAGGATGGCTGCCATCATTTGGGCGGACACTAAAGTTCGGACGGAATTCGTACCGTGTTGCGGATCAAGATAGATCAGAAAGGCACTCGCCGCGAGAGAAGCAAACAGTAACCGTTGCCGACTCAGAGCTTCCACTAGAGCCAGGACGCAGAGTACAACAAGCGTGGGAGCCGTTGCCAGTAAGAGTTCTCCTTTGAGTCCCAATCTGCGTCGAAGCGATCGATTCGCACCCTCGATCGGCTTTAAGCTTTTACGGTCCTGGCTCATTACATCCTCGGTTGTGGGGTTTGCTCTGCCATCCGACTTTGTTCGACTTGTTGAATCTCACGCTCAAGAAAGTAGTTCAACAAGGTTCGTAAAAGAACAAGCGCACCCAGATTTACAATGTCTTGGCGAGTTGGAGCGATTACCGTTCGCAGAATATCACTGGCAACAGTAAACTCTAATCCCAGTGCCAGCACTCGACCGAGTTGTAATCGGATCGACTCAGTGGAATCGATGTGATGTCTGCGGGAAAATAACTGTCGAGCATAATTAAGAATGCCGCGAACCACAGCCACACCAATGACGATCGCGGCTGCAATTTCCGCCGCTGCTGCTAAATAATCAACGATGACTTTCAGCCAGGTTTCCAGAGGCGTATTTTCCTGTACTGAGCCTTGTCCAGCACTCAGACTCAGCAAGAGCACCAACCCTAAAATCAGCGACAATGGTAAGAGCAGGTTCGCGATCGAGTCTGGAGCGGACTTTCTTTTTTCCCAGTTCATTGTGTTTTACCCGTCCACACGCTTCACAGTAGAAGGTGAGAAAACGGATTGCTTCTTTCTGTCGATTGATTAATTCGCCAGATCGCCACCTTTTGCGATCGCAAAAATTTGAGAAGCTCTAGGCGACACGACAAAGCGCCAGTGCCACGGTTCATTGCTCACTCCTTGCCAGTTATTTTTGGGGAATGATTGCTCAAACCCGTAGCGATAGGCATTCGCATTCAACCATTGATAGGCTTTGGTTTGTTCAAAACTGTATTTCAAATCCGCATCGGGCTGTTGTTGATCGGCAATATCGATCGCATATCCGGTGTGATGTTCACTGTGTCCAGGTGGCGCACTTAATCGTGCGGCTGCTTCTGCACTTCCACGCCGTTCAGTTTGTCGATCGAACAATTCTTTTTGATCTGCGATTGTCCGAAACCCTGAAATTGGCATTAACAGAACACCCTGAAATTGTGCGGCTGCGACCATTTGCTGAAAGGCGTTTGCTGCTTCAATATCTAGAGATTCAGCACGCTCATAAGAGCCACGCACATACTTCCCGATCGAGACTAATCGACTCGGATCATCTTCTTGATAGGGCAAGTGTCCATACAAAGTCTTTGCTACTGGAGATGATTTTGCGATCGGGGTAGCGGATGGACTGGGAGACGCGATCGGGGAAACCGAGGGAGAGGCAGAAATTGTAGGCAGCGGTTTCGGAGTGGTGAGCGTTGGAGTAGAAGAGGGAGAGGTCGAGACAGGCACTCCTGTAGACGATTGAGTGACAGAACTCTCTGGAAATTGCATTGCCCAGCCTAATCCAATCACGATCGTGGCAGTGACGATCGCGATTGCAATACTGCGGAGTTGAGCAGAACTAACTCTGATTTTCATGCACGGCTCCGATCGACATCAATCTATCTTAATCAACTGTGCTGCAATCCAACCGTCTGCACCGGATTTGGGGAAGTAGACCTTGTACCAGGTGAAGCCGCCAGAATCTTGCGCCGAATCTAGTACTCGAACGCGATCGCCTGGGTACGCCATGTGAACGGTTGCGAATTTTGTGCCCGGTCCATTGCGAATATTTTTGCTGCCAGCTTCACCGATTAAGATTGCATTGGTATCGTCGGTTTGAGTGGGTTGCGGCTTCTGGGGTTGAGGTGGATCGGGTTGAGCGATCGGATCAAGTTTGAGCAATTGAGAAGCAACCCAACCTGTCGCACCCGATTTCGCAAATCGCACGTTGTACCAGCGATAGCCACCGGAATCGAGAGCGCTGTCGGAAATCTGAACGCGATCGCCCGATCGAGCCGTATAAGTGACCGGATAGTTCGTGCCTGCACCCGATCGAACATTGGTTGAACTATCTTTGTCGATGACAGCCGCATTGCTATCTCCGTTTTGATTGCCGTCTGAAGCAGATGGAACTTGAGGCTGTACTGGTGCAGGAGTTGGATCGCTGGGTGGAGTCTGATTGGATTGAGTGGTTGGTGGAGTCGATGGACTATCTTTGGTTTGTGTGGTTGGGGGATTTGGAGAAGGAGAACTGGTAGGTGTAGGATTTGAGGCGATCGAGCTTCCGAAGGTTTGCGATCGCAACATGAACGCACCACCTAAGATACTTAATCCGATAATGCAGCCAATCATCACTGAGCGTTTCCATTCTCCAGAAGATGCTGCCGCAACGGAGACAGGTTGAGGAGGTAACGTCGATGGGGGCGCGACTGCCTGAGTGTGAATGTCTGAAGCAGTTTGTGGAATTGGAGGAGAAGTGATCTCTGGCGCGAAAGATGGAGGAATGGTTTCTGCGATCGCGGGAACTTGTAGAGCCGACAACATTTCTGCCGCAGTGCTAAATCTTAGATGAGCGCTCATCTGTACTGCTTTATTGAGAATTGCAGCAAATCCTGGGCTGATTGATGGTGCGTAGTGTTGCCAGCTTAGTTCTCCGCTCATTGGATTGGTGTCAAGCTGCTGTGGAATTCTGCCTGTAAGTAAGTAAATTGCAGTCATTCCTAAGCTGTAGATGTCACTGGAAAAGAGCGGACGACCTGCTAACTGTTCCGCAGGCATATATCCAGGTGTTCCAACGACGATCGAGTTTGTACTATTGCCTTGACTATTGACGATCGTACTCATCGATTCTTTCACAGCACCAAAGTCAATCAAGACAGGCTGACCATCTCGCCGCCGTAGAATCACATTGTCAGGCTTGATATCGCGGTGAACAATTTGCTGACGATGCACATACGCGATCGTGGGTAACAGGTGCATCAGAATTGATCTAACAGTTGCTTCGGATTGGACACCTTCGTTCTGAACTTTCTGAGTGAGCGTATCTCCTTCAACCCATTCTTCAACTAAATAGAATTGCTCATCTTCGGAGAAGTACGCATACAGCTTTGGAATTTGCTCATGACTTTCACCCAAGCGTTCCAAGATTGCGGCTTCGCGTTGAAAGCGGTCTTTGACGATTTGGTGAATTTGGGGATTCTCGTGAATCGGTTTGAGTTGTTTTACGACACAGCGACGATTCGAGGGAAGATGCGTATCTTCGACCAAAAAGGTTTTACCAAAGCCTCCGTCGCCTAAGAGACCAAGAACTTTGTAACGATGGTTGAGCAGGCTGGAGGGCGTTTGGTGAATCATCTCAGTGAATCAAGAGCAGGAGAATAGATGGTGTAGGGGGATCTACACAGTTCGATGCACTCATTTCTGAATCGATCGATAAATTTGAGACACGATCGATGTCTCCATTGTCCTCATGCTTGATTCGATTTCTGCAACTCTTCAGCTTTTCTCAACGATCGGAGAGTATTTCTTGCCAAGGAAGTTCGATTGTAAAAGTTGCACCTCGATCGCGTCCTAAGCTCTTCGCTTCGATCGTGCCACCGTGCAATTCCACCAGATAACGCACGATCGTTAAACCTAATCCCAATCCGCCATAGTTTCGAGTGCTCGACGAATCCGATTGACGGAATCGCTCGAAAATATAAGGCAAGACAGTGGTATCAATGCCTGCACCCGTATCACTGACTTGAAGACGGAGTGCGTGTTCGGTTCGATCTAACTGCACTGTTACCTTTCCACCTGCGGGCGTGAACTTGATTGCATTCGAGAGCAAATTCCATACAATCTGCTGTAGTCGAGCGGGATCACCTTGGAAGGCACGAAGATCTGGATCAATCGATCGCTGAATCTGAATACCTTTCGCTTGAGCCGTTGGTTTTATTGCCGCGATCGCACTTTCAATCAGAAGTGGGAGATCAACAAGTCCTGGTTTGAGTTGAATCGCACCATTGAGCAATTTCGCCATATCGATCAGATCATTCACAAGCTGCAACTGTCTTCGGGCACTGCGCTCGATCGTTGCGATCGCTTCAAGTGATTGCTCTTGGCTAAACTCGCGAGTTTGCAGCAAGCGACACCAGCCTAGAATTGGATTCAGCGGAGTTCGCAGTTCATGAGAAAGCGTCATTAACAGTTCATCTTTAGTTCGATTCGCTTTTTCGGCTTCAGTTCTTGCAGCATGCTCAAATTCTAAAGCGCGAAGACGTTCTAAAGCTAATTGTTTTTGATCTTCAATATCAGTTGCAGTTCCGTACCACTTTAGCACCTGACCGTCATCATCTCGAATCGGCATCGCTTTGATTAAGAACCAGCGATATTCTCCAGTTGTCGATCGCATTCGAGCTTCTGCTTGATAAAACGATTGTTGCTGCTGTGCGGTTTTCCACGCCTCTAGTAAAGCACCAACATCATCTGGGTGCAGTGTCTCTATCCATCCGGCTCCTTGAGCTTGTTCCAATGTTAATCCAGTGTAGTTTGACCAGCGTTGGTTGATATCGTTCAAGTTGCCATCAGTATCGGCTGTCCAAATGAGTTGAGGAATACACTCAGCTAAACAGCGATAGCGATCTTCAGAGTGGCGTAATTGCTCTTCGATACGTTTGCGATCGGTAATATCTTCAGTCGATCCTAACAGTTGCCAAAGTTGTCCATCTTCCGTTGTGCGAAACACCAGATCTCGGCAAAGAAACCATTGCCATTGTCCCGCCGCGTTTCGCAATCGGCACTCATATTCATGCACCGTACCAGGTTGTGAGACTGTGAACTTCGCGTAATGTTGGGGTAATCCTGCAAGATCGTCTGGGTGCATTAGATAGTTGAACAACTCTGATCCGAAGCTTTGAATCGTTGCAGGTGAATAGCCCAGAATATCTTCAACTCGCTGATTGATATAGACATTGCGACGCTCCAACACATCATACACATAGAGCATTCCAGGAACCGTATCGGCAATTTGTTGAATAAACTGTTGTGAATCTCGGAGTTGAGCCTCTGCCTGTCGCTGCTCTGTGATTTCAATGCCCATTCCACCGAGCAATCGTTTCCCATCTCTCATTGGCAGCGGAAACTTGACCACAAGCCACGATCGAGATTCTCCACTCACATCGGGAGCCGTTTCGATCACACGAATCGTTTCGCCTGTTTGCAACACTTGACGATCGTGCTCGTAAATTTCAGTCGCGATATCATTGGGCAGATAGTCAAAATCGGTTTTATTGAGCGGCAATTGATCAAACAATCGTTCACCGATCGCATTCATATACACTACGCGCCCGTCATCGTCTTTGATGAATGCAAGGGCTGGACTGTTATCCATAAAGGCTTCAAATTCAGCTTGGCTTTGAGCTAGATTCTGCTGTGTCCATTTCTGATGTGTAATGTCGATCGCGATTCCGACCATACGATGAGGCTGTCCGTCTGAGTTGCGATAGACATTACCTTTGAGCCGAATCCAGCGAGGTGCGTGATCAAGATCAGGGGCAGACTGCTGCAACCGAATTTCGAGATCGTAGTCGGTTGAACTTTGAATCACTTGGTGAATCTCTGCATTGATGCGATCGCGATCTTCTGAATGCACAGCTTCCAGGAATCGATCGTAGGACATCACCGCATTGAGGGGCACTCCGAACAAGACTTTGCAGCGATTTGACCAAACAAATTGTCGAGCTTCGAGATCATAGTCCCACAGTCCTAAATCTGCTCCTTCTAGTGCTAATCGCAATCGTTCTTCTCGATCGCGTAAGGCTTGATTTTCTGCTGCGAGTAAGCCCAGAGCCGATTGAACTTTGAAGGGAGGCGTTGAAGGTTTTGTAGCAGTTCCGTTTTGCGAAATTCGAGATTGATTGGGTCTGTCCGCTTGGGGAACTTCGGTTAATGTCGTTAGGACTGCATAAGGTTGGTTACTGTCACCTTGGAACAAAGGTTGGGAATTGAGTAGAAGCCATACTAAAGCTCCAGTGGGTTGATAAAAGCCCATAATTACATCGCGACAGGGCTTTCCGGTGGTGAGAGCGACCATTGCGGGATGCTCATGCCCAGGAAAAGGGGAGCCATCCTCGCGCACAACTCGCCAGTTTGGATTTGTCGATCGCCATCCCGTCATTTCTGCTGCGCTCATTCCCATCATGCGTTCGGCATTGGCATTACAGGCTGCGATCTGTCCGTCTGCAAGTTGTAGCACCATTCCTACAGCGGATACGGCTCCACTCTCGATCGAGTGAGGGTCAGCCAAATTGCTCTTTGGTGAACTATTTATCGAGGAATGACCATTGAGAGAGGGATGGATATGCTCAGACATAGCAGAAACAACCGAGGAAAGAACTGACCAGTTAACATCAGCAAACCGATTAACGGTTGAATAGAGAGGATGGGGTGAGCGATGAGGGATGAGCCTCGCACTCTAAAATTCAACTGAACCAAGACGAAAATAACTATAAGTTAGAGCTAGAGCTAGACTCCGAATAGTATTTGTCGAGCAATTCTTTTCCTTGTTCTCCCATTTGTGACAGGCGTTGTTTGATTAACTGCTCTGCCATTGCAGAGGGTTTAACCCGCTGATTTTCCCAACGGTTAATCGTTTGAAATGACACTCCAAGCTGTGCGGCGAGTTTTTCCTGAGAAATTCCCAATCGCTGTCGAAGGTCGATGATTAGCGCGGAAAGGTGCTCTTTTGCCACAAGAAGAATCACAAGAGGATTAAGAATACTTAACAAAATAGCTCAGGTGTTATAACACTCAGGTCTACCGATCGAGGGAGATCGTTTCAACCGAGCGAGGGATTTACTGATCAGGCGATAAATTTGATGTAATTAATATATATAGCAATCCTAAGTGAGTTGTGAAGTAGGGATAGTTGCGAAGAAGTGGGGAGTGGGGTGTTGCTCCCGTTTTGACTCCCTACTCCCTACCCCCCACTCTTTCTAATGTTTACGACTCAAATAGGATCGCTATAGCAGTACCTACTTTAGTTAGGACACCTCTAGAAAGCCCCCAGCTTAGGTCTGCTGTGTATACATAAGTCTCTTGCACTTCGTTGTTGTTAGAGCGCGAATCTAAAAGTATTCCTTGGGTGAAGGAATGATCCTGCACCAGGTCGCTACAATGGGATCTGTCTTCATTCCCACTCGATATTTTGAGCGCTAATTCTTCTCCCAAAATCGTTCTCGTAGACGGTCATTCATTGGCATTCCGCGCCTATTTTGCCTTTGCGAAAGGTCGCGATGGAGGCTTACGCACATCAACCGGAATTCCAACTAGCGTGTCCTATGGCTTCCTCAAGGCGTTACTCGAAACCGTGGAAGCTGAGAAACCGGATTATTTAGCGATCGCGTTTGATCTTGGTGGTGCAACCTATCGCCACGAAGCCGATGAAACGTACAAAGCAGGTCGCCCGGAAACGCCCGAAGATTTTATGCCGGATCTAGAGAATCTTCAGGAATTGTTAAAGGCGATGAATTTACCGATCGTCATTGCTCAGGGTTATGAAGCCGATGATGTGATTGGAACAATGGCGCGGAAAGCACTTCAGGAAGGGTTTACCGTTCGGATTTTGAGTGGCGATCGCGATTTGTTCCAACTCGTTGATCCGGATGGCAAAGTCAAAGTGCTCTACATGAGTACAACTTATGGAAAAGGTGCGCCACCTCCTAAAGAATTTGGAGTTGAGGAAGTTAAACAAAAGCTCGGAGTTCTTCCGTCTCAGGTGGTAGATTTCAAAGCGCTGTGCGGGGATGCCTCAGATAATATTCCAGGTGTGAAAGGAATTGGGGAAAAAACAGCGGTTCAATTGTTAAGCACGTATGGATCGCTGGAAAAGGTTTATGAATCGATCGACGAAATCAAAGGCGCGGTCAAAAAGAAATTAGAAGCAGGAATCGAAGATGCACGTCATTCACAATGGATGGCACAAATTCATTTAGATGTTCCGTTAGAAATTGATCCGCAAGCTTGTAAACTTCAGGGGTTTGACGAAGCTGCTGTTAAACCCGTGATTGAGCGATTGGAATTTCGATCGTTCTACAACAAGATCGAGAAGTGGAAAGCACAACTCAGCGGTGAAACGGAACTATCCGAAACTGAAGGGACGAAACAAGCGGCAAAACAAGCTCCGATCATTCCTCAATATTCTGATGATCTGTGGTTCTTTAGTGCGGAAGAAACCGAGAAAGCAGAAAAGTTCGAGCCAGTCTCGATCGCGCCTCACATTATTGATACCCAAGCCAAACTTGATGCTCTTGTAAAACAACTCAAAACCCATCAGAGCGAAAAAACTCCGGTTGCTTGGGACACAGAAACGAGCGATCTTGATCCAATCAAAGCTGACTTAGTTGGAATTGGTTGCTGTTGGGGTTCTGGATCGGATTCGTTAGCTTACATTCCGATCGGTCATACATCTGGCACGAACTTAGATAAAGCGATCGTACTTGAAGCGCTGCGTCCCATTCTCGAAGATGTCAACTATCCAAAATCATTCCAAAACGCAAAGTTCGATCGCTTAGTTTTCCGCTTCCAAGGTGTTGAAATTGCAGGCGTAGTGTTCGATACGATGTTAGCCAGCTATGTGCTCAATCCCGAAGCAAGTCATAAATTGAGCGATTTAAGCTATCGCTATCTTGGAATTCAAGCACAAGACTATACAGACTTAGTTCCGAAAGGAAAGCACATTGGTGAAGTAGACATTCCTGCGGTTGCGAACTACTGCGGCATGGATGTGTATGGAGTCTTTAACTTAGTGCCAAAAATGCGATCGGAACTCGAAGAACTTCCGAAGCTTCATGAATTGCTAATCGAGATTGAACAGCCGCTTGAACCTGTGTTGGCAGAGATGGAAGCAACTGGCGTGAGAATCGATCGACATTATCTGCAAGAGTTCTCTAAGAACTTGAAAGAAGATCTCGATCGAATTGAAATCGAAGCTTACGAAGCCGCAGGTGAAAAGTTCAGTCTCGGTTCTCCAAAGCAACTCAGCGAATTACTCTTTGATAAGTTGGCATTAGATAAGAAGAAATCTCGCAAGATCAAAACGGGCTATTCAACGGATGCAGCAACCTTAGAGAAACTGCAAGGTGATCATCCAGTCGTCGATAAGATCGTTGAACATCGTACTCTGACAAAGCTCAAATCAACGTATGTCGATGCGCTACCGACTCTGATCAATCCAAAGACCGATCGCGTTCACACCGACTTCAACCAAGCCGTAACTTCCACAGGTCGGCTCTCTTCCTCAAGTCCGAACTTACAAAACATTCCCATTCGGACTGCATTTAGTCGCCAAATCCGCAAAGCCTTCATTCCGAAAGAAGGTTGGCTGATGGTTGCAGCAGATTATTCTCAAATCGAACTACGAATCTTAGCTCATCTAAGCCAAGAGCCTGTTCTACTCGAAACTTACCGCAATAACGAAGATGTTCACGCGCTTACTGCTCGATTGCTACTAGAAAAAGAAGAGGTTACTTCCGAAGAACGACGATTGGGCAAGATCATTAACTTTGGTGTGATCTATGGGATGGGAGCACAGCGATTTGCTCGTGAATCAGGAGTACCAACCGCTCAAGCTCGAACCTTTATCGATCGATTTAACGATCGATACTCCCGTGTCTTCGACTATCTTCAACAAATGCAGCGAGAAGCGATCGCAAATGGATATGTGGAAACAATCAAAGGACGACGACGCTATTTCAACTTCTTAACCGATTCGGTGAAAAAACTGCGCGGAACTGATCCAGACGAGATTCAACTCGATAAGCTAAAGTTGCGCGATCAGTTCGAGGCGCAAGCCCTCCGAGCCGCCGCAAACGCTCCCATTCAAGGTTCGAGTGCTGACATCATTAAAATTGCCATGTCACAGCTACACGAAGTCTTGAAAGCTTACCCGGCTCATCTCTTGCTACAGGTGCATGATGAATTAGTGTTTGAAGTCGAACCGGATGCTTGGGAAGAATTGCAGCCCAAGATCAAGCGAGTGATGGAAAATGCTGTCTCGCTGAGTGTGCCGCTGATGGTCGATATTCACGCTGGAAACAACTGGATGGACACAAAATAATGGAACTCACCAATACTCTCCCCAAAACAATGACAGTCGAAGATCTGCCTCGAATGAAATGGTCGATCGAGGAATATCATGAGTTGATCAAATATGGTCTCCTGAATGATAAAAAGGTTGAGCTACTTTGTGGGGAGATTATTGAGATGGTTCCAGAAGGCGAAGATCACGTCGAGCAGAATGAAGATGGATATAAGTACATCGACAGACTGTTAGGCGATCGAGCGAGAGTCAGAAAGGCAGCACCCATCACTTTGCCAAATGGAAGCGAACCAGAGCCAGATATCGCAATCTGTCAGCCTTTGGGTCGAGAATATCGGCAACATCATCCTTATCCAGAGAACATCCTTTGGCTGATTGAGTATTCAAACTCTACGCTAAAAAAAGACTTAGAGATTAAGTCAAAAATCTACGCAGAAGTTGGAATTCAAGAGTATTGGATTGTTAAGATTCAGACGAATGAACTGATTGTGATGAGGAATCCAGAGAATGGTGAGTACCAGACTGAGTTGCTATTTAGAGACGGAGTGATTTGTCCGATCGCGTTTCCATCTGTAGAAGTTGAGGTCCTAAAAGTGATCAGTCCTTGAAGAGGGCAGAAACAGATCGTCACCTACCGTATTAACTGCGACCGATGCCTAAAATCGTCTTCCACAGACCCGCGATCGCTTCATGCGGTAAAACACGTGGAATCGCCGCCAGAACATGATTTGCCGGATTACCCGGAATCACGATCGATCGACGCTTTTCCAAGGCATCTAGCGTGTCACTCACTACGGTCGTTACGGTTGTATCGACGAAAGGCACTGCATCTACTAGCACCATTGGGAAGCCTGCTTGCTGAAAAAATGCTTGTCCTGTCGCTCCCGGACAGACTGCTAAAACGTGAACATTGTACTTTTGATTCTCTGCCCAAATTGCTTCACTGAAACTGAGAACAAATGCTTTCGTCGCGGCATAGATCGAAAAGTAAGGCATCGTTTGGAATGCGGCAACTGAGCAGAGATTAATAATGCTGCCAGAACGACGCTGCCGCATGGGTTGGAGAAACCGATGCGTCAGGTCTACGAGTGCCAGGATGTTGAGTTGAATGATTTTGAGTTGAAACTCACGATCGCTTTCCGCAAAGTCGCCGTAATCGCCAATTCCAGCATTATTAATCAGTAAATCAATCGTGATACCCTGCTGTTGAACTTGCTCAAATACGATCGCTCCTGCGGTCGGTTCAGTTAAATCTTGCACAATAATATCGACTTGAATTCGGTGTTGCGTTTTTAGAGCGTGAGCGAGTTGCTGAAGTTTGTCTTGCGATCGCGCGACTAACACCAAGTTATACCCCCGCACAGCGAGTTCTTCGGCGAAGGCAGCCCCAATTCCTGCTGATGCTCCTGTAATCAATGCGGTTGGCATAGGTTTAACCGAAAGCAGAGTACTCTAGCTAGGTTAAAGAAATCGATTGGGGAACGTAAGATGCCTCAGATAGATTCTGGCAAACTGAATCGACACGATACTTTCGATAGGCGTTGCGCTTTACTGAACTTGCTTATGCTGAAATTAACACATAGGTTCAGTAGCGAATGGAGCCATCATGAATCGACAAGAATTACTCGATCGATATCGCGCAGGGGAACGAGATTTTAGCGTGGCAGATTTGCGAGAGGAATCGCTCGAAGGCATTGACTTACGAGAAAGCGTCTTGCATGGTGCAATCCTAGATGGGGCAAATCTGCGGGGGGCGAACTTGAGTGGGGCTGATTTAAGTGGAGCAGCACTCAACTACACCGATTTGACGGGCGCAGATTTGTCTGGTGCAGACCTCCGAGATGCCATGCTAAATCATGCCATTTTAGAAGGCGCAAATTTAGAAGCGGCAATTCTCGAAGAAGCGGATTTAGAAGATGCTGATTTGAGCGAAGCCAACCTACGGGATGCTAATTTGCAAGCGGCAGATCTAAGTCGCTCTGAGCTAGATGCTGTTGATTTCCGAGATGCAAATTTGAGCGAAGCGGAACTCGATGATACGGACTTGAGCGGCGCGAATCTGACGAATGCTGACCTGACCGATACGTTGCTGAAGGGCGCGAATTTGGAAGGAACGATTCTTCCTGAAAAGCATCAGTAATGAGACGATCGCCCGTGATATTTGCGATCGCGGGCGTATAAAAAATCGTCTTCCGATCGCAAATTCTAAACCGCAAGATACTGATGAACGAGCGTGTCTGTTAACTGAGTTGTTTCGCCATTTGCCACGATCGCTCCTTTTTCCATAATGAAGAACTTCTGAGCAAGCTGCCGAGCGAAATCAATCTTTTGTTCAACAACAACGACAGTAATTCCCTTTTCGCGATTAATCCGCTTCAGGGTATCTTCAATTTCCTGCACGATCGACGGTTGAATTCCCTCGGTCGGTTCATCGAGCAGCATGATTTTAGGATTGCTCATCAGACCACGAGCGATCGCAAGTTGCTGCTGTTGTCCACCGCTTAACAGTCCACCTTGCCGATTGAGGTGCTGTTTCAACATTGGGAAAAACTCAAAGATCTCATCGGGAATTTTTCGCCGCTTCTTTTTCGCTGCCGATAGTCCAAGCTTGAGATTGTCGAGGACAGATAGATAGGGAATGATTTCTCGACCTTGAGGAATGTATGAGATACCGTAACGGGCGCGTTTGAAGGTGGGGATTTTAGTAATCTCGTCGGCATCGAACACAATGTTGCCGGACAGGACTTTGTTGAGTCCGATCACGCTTCTGAGCAAAGTAGTTTTGCCGACACCATTTCGACCTAAGATGCAGGCAATTTCACCTTGCTCGATCGACATATTGACTCCAAACAGAACTGGAGTTTGATCATACGAAACAGTGACATCTGTAAGTTCAAGCAGCTTTGTCGATTTGTTCACGACCTAAATACACCTCAATAACTTGACGGTTTGACTGAATTTCCTGAACTGATCCTTCGGCTAACTTCTCGCCTTGGTGTAGTACCACAATGCGTTGAGCAATTTGTTTGACAAATTCCATGTCGTGTTCGATGACAACGACTGAATGCGATCGAGCGATCGATTGAATAATTTCGCCTGTCTCAAACGTTTCGTCAGCGGTCATCCCTGCGGTTGGCTCGTCTAGAAGAACAACCGTTGGATCTTGAGCAATTACCATACCAATCTCAACCCATTGCTTCTGTCCGTGGGAGAGCGAAGAAACTTTGGCGTAAGCTTTATCGAGCAGTCCAATTCGATCGAGAACCTGCTCGATTTTGTCTCGTTTTGCGCGAGTTAACTTCGATCGGATTGATGCAAAAACTCCGTGTGATCCTTTGAGCGCGAGTAACAGATTCTCGAACACAGAGAGTTCATTGTAGACGTTGGGATTTTGGAATTTGCGACCGATGCCCATTCGAGCAATGTCATACGGACTGGAATTGGTGATGTCGCGTCCGTGATAGTAGACGTGTCCGGCTGCGACTGGAGATTTACCTACGATCGCATCAAGTAAAGTACTTTTCCCGGCTCCGTTCGGTCCAATAATCGTTACGATCTCTTGATCTCCGACTTCTAAATCAATGCCTTTGAGTGCTTTGAAGCCAGAAAATACGACTTTGAGATCTCTGACCGACAGAACGGATTCATCAGAGTTCATTGTTTTAACGACGTGCATAACATGAATTCCTGAGCTTTAACTACCGTTTGCTGCGAATGCTCTGAAGCAATCTGACTAAAGGACTGTACCAATCGAGCAAGTTCACTCGCACAAATCCAGCCGTGGTCGATCCTCTCGGAATCGGCATTCGATTGATTTCAGTAAAGCGGAATTTCTTCGGCAGCAAACTCATCAAACCGTTGGGCAGAAATAGCACGACAGTCAAAAGAATGATGCCAACAATTAATTGCCAATCTTGAGTAATGCGATCGACTGAATTCTGCAATTGTCCGAGTAAAATTGCCGCGATCACAGGTCCAAACAGTGTTCCTCGACCGCCAACCGCGACCCAGATTACAATCTGTGTGCCAAAAGCAACGGCAAGATAGACCGGAGAAATAAACCGATTCAGTGGCACAAATAAGCCGCCTGCGATGCCTGCAATTCCGGCTGATAATGTCCAGATAAAGATCTTGTAGTTTGCGACATCGTAGCCCAGATAGGAAATTCGCTGCTCGTTCTCTTTAATCGATCGTAGAATCAAGCCAAAGTTCGATCGCGTTAACCACCAACTCCCAGCAAGCACCAGTGCTGTGAATCCGAGAATGATGTAGTACAAACCAAGCTGAGGAACAACAATTCCAAAAAAGCTCAACTTCGAGACATCAGTAATTCCGTTCGTTCCACCTGTAAACGCTTGTTGACTCACAAAGAACGTCGTTAGGGCTGAAGAAATCGCCAGTGTAATAATCGTGATGTACACGCCACTCACTTTAGAGCGGAAAATAAACCAGCCGATGATATAAGCAAATCCCGCCGGAAGTGCGACCATCGCGATCGCAGCAATTGGAAAAATCTGCAAGGGTGCAATAAACCAGGGAAGTTCCTTGAGTCCATTCCACACCATAAAATCGGGCAAAGCGACCCCGTAAGTGTTTGCAGAGGCGGCTAAGTTCAGCTTGAGATAGTACGCCATTGCATACCCGCCCAGCGTGAAGAACACTCCGTGAGCAAAACTTAGAATTCCAGTAAATCCCCAAACGAGATCTAACGAAACCGCCAGAGTTCCAAATAGTAGCAACTTTGCCATCAAGTTCGTTTGAAAGCTACCTGCTACGAATGGAAAAATACACAGAACCAGCAGCAAAATTGCGCTAATCGCAACCAGCCGCTTTGGAACATTTGTTGCTTGTCGAATCCGCCCAATTACCTCCGTCATAGCTATTAGCTCCGCTTCTGAATCGTGAATAAACCTTCTGGGCGATAACGAATCAAGACAATCACCGCTGCCAATACAATTACTCTCGCAGTCGGATCATTGAGAAAATAAGCGATCGCTGCATTCGATTGCCCAATCAAAAACGCGCCCGCCAACACACCCACCAGCTTATCGACTCCTCCAGTTACAACGGTCATCCAGGCATCTACAAGATAGTCTTGTCCCATCGGTGGAGCGACACTCTTGAGCGAAGAGATCACAGTTCCCGCGATTCCTGCTAGACCACACCCATACGCAAAAGTTGCCATGTCCACGAGACTGGTATTCACTCCCAAACATTTCGCCATATCGCGGTTTTGGGTCACAGCCCGCACTTCTCGCCCCAAAGCTGTGCCATAGAGCAGATAGCCCGTCAACGCCAACAATGCCAGCGCCATGAAGATGATGAAGAGCCGATAGATTGAGATCTGAACGACCTGATCACCTCCTTGGAATAGCGTCCAGTTGCCTCGAATGTAAGAAGGTGCTCTCACGTACTTTAACTGAGCCGTAAAAATCAGCTTAACCACACCTTGAAGAACAATACTCAGTCCCCAAGTTGCTAAAAGCGTCTCCAGTGGTCGCCCATAAAGACGACGAATAATCGTCAGTTCTACGATCGCACCAATGAATGCAGTGAACAAAAACGAGAACGGAATTGTTAGCAGCAAATCCATCTTAAAGACGCTTTGCAGCACAAACGTGGTGTAAGCACCCAGCATGATAAATTCGCCATGTGCGAGATTGATAATCCGCATCACACCGAATGTAATCGCTAACCCCAAACCTGTAAGCAGTAGAATACCAACAATTCCTAAACCATTGAGGAGTTGATTGGTAAATGCGATCGTAGAAAATCCCTCTGCGGGAGAAGACTGTGCCAAATAGAAGATCGAAGCCAGTGTGTGAACTATCAAAGCGTTTCTGCCCTCCAAATGTAAGAACTGAGATGCTTCAGACTGATCTACAGCCTGAAGCACCACGACGACCTAGATTTTTAGCAACTCAACTGGAAGATCTTTCTTGGTTTCAACGATCGGATTTCCACGCTTGTCGGGAGTTGCATGAACACAAGTCCGACCTTTGTAGAGCGCCTGACTCCAAGGAATCGGCTTCACGGCTGCTTCAGTTGAAAAGACGATTTCCGCTTGTCCATCCGCTTTCCATTTGCCAATCCGAGAATAGAGGAACGTATGATAGTTCTCTGGATCAACCTTCACCGTTCCTTGAGGCGCTTTAAACACCTGTCCACGTGTGGCTTCTCTCAAGTTCGCTGTCGTCAATTCTTTTCCTTCTTTGAGGCACTTTTCCATCGCTTGCGCCATAAAGAAAGTCTGGAAATAAGCCGCTTCCATCACTCCGTTTGTCACTCGATCGGGACCAAATTTCGCTTTGAACTGTTCCACAAACGCTTTATTTTCTGCCGTATCCACCGTTTGGAAGTAGTTGAAGCTGGTGTAGTGTCCTTCAGCAAATTCTGGACCCATTGCCTGAATCTCTTCTTCGGTCGTCGGATACGCCATGATCGGAATATCTTTGGAAGTGATCCCGGAGTCTTTCAACTGCTTGTAAAACGCGGGAATACTATCACCGACAAGATTGCTGAGAATAAAATTGGGTTTTGCCTGCTTGATCTTGTTGATGATAGTAATGAATTCAGTTGTGCCCAGTGCAGCATACTCATCACCAACCACTTCGCCGCCTGCTTTCACCAATTCTGCTTTCGCAATCCGGTTACTTTCTTTCGGATAGATGTAGTCAGAACCAATGAAGAAACCGCGCTTACCAAAAGTCTTGGCACAGAACGGAATCGAATCAGTAATCTGCTGGTTCGGAGCAGCTCCCGTGTAGAACACATTGGAACTACATTCGTTTCCTTCATAGTAAACCGGATAGTACAGGAGTTTATCTTTCTCCTCAAACACAGGCAACACCGATTTACGGCTTGCAGAGGTGTAGCATCCTAGCACACAGGCAACTTTATCTTCATCAATCAATCGCTTTGCCATTTGGTTGTACAAATCCCAGTTAGAGTCGGGATTCACGACAACCATATCGATCTTTTTGCCATTGATCCCTTGCTTGCCCGACCAAGGACCTTTACCTTCATTGATTTGTTCAACCGCGAGGAATGTTGCATCTTGCAGCGACTTTTCAACGATCGCGATCGTACCTGTCGTGGAGTAAAGCACTCCGACTTTGATTCCATCACCAGAGGGAGAAGAAACCCCTACGGCACTACCAGCGCTTGTGGTAGCTGTTTCAGTCCCCCCATTCGAGCAAGCAGCAACAATACTACTGCCAACCGCTAAAGAGCCATACTGAATAAATCGACGGCGACTAATCCCACCTACAATTCGGGGCGACTTCATAACTTGAAATTCTCCTTGGAGCAATATTACAATCTCAAAAAATGATCCATTTAATGTCCGATCATCCAGGGACGACTACCAGAATGGTGCTGGACTTGGGGCGCTTTCGGCTCTCGATCGCGCTTGACTAACTGTGGCTCTCGAATCTCTTGCTTCAATCGCAGCGAACCAGAAAGCATCGGCAACGGTGTAAAAATTCGCTTTCCTGGCTCATTGCATTCTGGACAAGATGCAGCGTTGCTAGATTCAGACATCGATCGCCAAACATCAAAGACACCGCAATCATCACACTTGAACTCGTAGAGAGGCATAGGCGTACTAGGTAGGAAGAATGTTTTGATCAAAGATTGCCGTTGGAATCGCCAAGGTACAGCAAGCATTTGGAACATCAACAATGCCGCTAACTCTTCCTTCCACGGGCGCACAGCTTAAGAGTAGATAAGCTTGCTCTCCGGTCAGTCCGAACTTCTTGAGATATTCGATCGCATTCAAACAAGCTCGACGATAGGCAATATGCACATCCATAAAGTACTGTTTGCCTGTGAACTCATCGACGGAAATCCCTTCAAACACAAGGTACTCAGAGTAATGAGGTTCAACGGGACCTGGTTTGAAGATCGGATTGACCATGCCATATTTCTCCACGCCACCTTTGATGATGTCCACATGGAGATCAATAAAGCCGGACATCTCGATCGCGCCGCAGAATGAAATTTCACCATCTCCCTGTGAAAAGTGAATGTCCCCCATTGAGAGCTTCGCACCTTCCACATACACAGGGAAATAGATGCGCGTTCCTCTCGACAAATTCTTGATGTCACAGTTGCCGCCGTGTTCGCGTGGGGGAACAGTTCGAGCCGCTTCCGCTGCAACGCGATCGTACTCTGACTTATCCAACTTGCCCAAGATTGCATTCGTCGGATTAGGCAATGCTGCCAGCACCGGAACCCCATCCATGTTGATTCCAGCCCCATACGTTCGTCGATCGGGCTGACTGTTCATCAGTTCCGTTTCGCGCTTGTTCCACTTTGCTAAAAGCTCATGCGAAGGAGCGCAACCGATCAAACCTGGATGAGTAATCCCAGCAAATTTGACCCCAGGAATGTGACGCGAGGAAGTATAAATCCCTTGGAAATCCCAAATTGCTTTAGCAGCGGATGGGAAATGATCGGTTAAGAATCCTCCTCCGTTTTTCTTGTCGAAGATGCCTGTAAAGCCCCATTCATCCCCTTGCAGAGCACCAATATCAACCAGGTCAACCACTAAAATATCGCCTGGTTCCGCTCCATTGACCCAGATTGGTCCACTCAGCACGTGAACCACACTGAGATCGACATCTCGAATGTCATCAGGACTATCATTGTTCTTGATTTGTCCATCTGTCCAATCTTTGCACTCAATCCGAAAGACATCACCTGGATTTACCGATGCCACTGCTGGAATGTCTGGATGCCAGCGGTTATGTCCAGGGAGTTCTTGCTGATCCATTGGCTTCGTCAGATCAACTTTGAATAGAGTTTTGGGCATTAACCTCTCCTTCGTCTTGAAAGATATACTGCTATGCGAAAAAGACCTGAATGAATCAGGTAGTGAGTTTGCAGACGTGTGTTGCGAACCCGCCTTGTAGATTGAGTTGATAGATAACTTGAAGTGACTAACAAACAGTCAAGATCACACAGTAAAGCTTTGAATTGAGAAACCAAATGTCGATCGCTGTTACTGTTTGATTGCTCATCATTCTAGAGATAGAGCTAATAGCGTGTTGTACCTAACGATACCATTCAATTAAATGATTAACTATCAACTGATAAATGGTTAAGTATTTAACCAAATCGAAGAAAGAGCGATGTAGATTCTTCGCATCTTTCTTTGAAAGATTTCGTGGTCAAACATCCGCGAAACTCTTACGGTAAAAGAGTTTCCCGCTGGAGCACATGAAAAAAGGCGAAAGTCGATCGATACATCGATTAGTAGATGAAGAGCAACTTTCGCTGTCACTACACCTGCACTACGAAACGATTGCTCCTACCCTTTCGTAGTGCAAGACTTGATAGATAAAACTGAACAATGATTAGAGGCTAGTAGAAACTGGAACGGTTGCAGGTTGAGGCTTTTCAACCGAAACAGTGGGTGCTTTTTGAGTCGGCAAACCCTCGATCGGACATTCTGGAGTTCCAACTGTTGAGCGAGTTAAGGACTCTACCTTCTCCTTCGCTTTCTTCGGATCTAAGATCCATTCGCGGTAGAACTCATACGGACATTCCGCCATACCATCAGAGCCATCACCAGAGTTCAGCATTCCAGTGTAGCCACGGTGGAGCAGCTTGAAGATATGGTTCTGAGATTGAGCATTCTTGCGGAAGTCGCGAATTGCAAACTTAGACAAGGCTGCGTATTGAATGCCGTTTTCTTCTTCGCCACATTCACCTAAAGTTCGACCATCAAATCCAACCACTGCGGAATGTCCAAAGTAGCTATAAACGCCATCAAATCCAGCCGCATTTGCAACGGCAACATAGACATTGTTCATCCACGCCATTGCTTTAGACACCAGGATTTGCTGATCTTTAGCAGGATACATATATCCTTGGCAACGAATGATCAACTCTGCACCGCGCATCACACAGTCGCGCCAAATCTCAGGATAGTTGCCGTCATCACAGATGATCAAGCTAATTTTCAAGCCTTTCGGACCCTCTGAAACGTAGGTGCAGTTACCCGGATACCAACCTTCGATCGGTGTCCAAGGCATGATTTTGCGATACTTTTGCACAATCTCACCCTGATCATTCATCAAGATCAGCGTGTTGTAAGGCACTTTGTTGGGGTGGTCTTCATGCCTTTCGCCTGTGAGTGAAAACACGCCCCAGACCTTGTTTCTGATGCAAGCTTCGGCAAAAATTGCAGTTTCTTCGCCTGGAATCACTGCCGCAGTTTCCATCATTTCCTTGGAATCATACATAATTCCATGAGTGGAATACTCTGGAAAGATTACCAAATCCATCCCTGGTAGCCCAAGCTTCATGCCATCAATCATTGAAGCAATTTTCTTGCAGTTTTCAATGACTTCCGCTTTAGTGTGCAAGCGCGGCATTTTATAGTTAACAACTGCAACTCCAACAGAATCATCACTCGAAGAAATATCACCGTGATAAGACATTCTGAACCTCTAATTGCATTCAAAGGAGTACTAGATCGCCACAAATCTGAAAGACTAGCAAGTAATCTTTCCATGACCACATCACTTTTGAACTTTCGTAATTTTGACGATCGCTGTTCGTTGGTCAGAGCGATTCAACTTCGTGCCACCAATCCATAGATTTCTAGATGGCTCTTGGTGGTATGGAATGCATCATAAAGAATGCAACTCTTGAATTTTGTATCTAGTTTTACACTTAATAGTTAATCTCTTAACTATCTTCTGATATGACAGATTTCCCTGACTTATCAAGGGTTTCAGTCAGAAGAAGAACATTTCGCGCCCGTTGTATTCTTCAATTCGGCGATCGAGCTTCAAGAATCTTCAAGCATTTTTGAGCCAGTTGGATCATCTTTTGTCGCTCTGCACCATCTAACGTTTCGATCAATTCAGAAAATTGATAGTTACCTTGAGGAGCAATCCATTGCAGAAATTCTTGTCCTTTTGGAGTCAGTCTCACTTTTAATGCTCGTCGATCGGCTGGATTGTGATCCCGCTCGACATACGATTCCTGTTCTAATCCATCAAGCAGTCCGGTCATTGCTGCTCGTGACACTCCACAGTGTTTTGCTAACGAAGATGGACTTGCACAGAGTTCAGGGCTTTCATTCAAATACATCAAAACTGAGAGCTTTGTTTGTGAAAGTCCTAGTTTTGCAGATTGTTCGTCGGTGAGTCGCAGAACAAGACGAGCAATTTGATTGATCGTAGAGAGCATCGAAAATGTCGTTGCATTGGAATGATGCAAGATGTCGTTCGTGACTTCTGTAACTAATTGACCGAGCGTTTCAATCTTTTCTCGATGAGGAGAGGATTGGATCAGAGAATCAGTTTGTGAACCCGATCGAAGATCCGTTTCCGCTTGCTGATAGTCCGATAATTGCGATCGCAGTTTTTGACTCACTTCCAACATTTGCATAAAAGTCGAAAATGCTCTAAGTGCTGTGACAACAACAAGCAGAAGCTTTTCAGAAGTTAATTCGGTTTTCAGCTTGTAATCATCGATTCCATAGTTCAGCGCGACATCGGTTTCAGGAGCTTGTCCTGGCTGTCCCGTTCGCAGAATAATTCTTGCAGGTCGATTGCCTAATTCTTCGCGCACATAGTTTACTAACTGCAATCCCGCATCTTCCGTTTCCATTACCACATCTAAAAAGATGATCGCGATATCAGAGTGCGATCGCAAAATTTGCTTCGCTTCCTCAGCCGAATACGCACTAATAAAGCTGAGAGACTTATTCTCAAAGGTGACATCACTCAGAACAAGCTTCGTCACTTCATGCACTTCCCTATCATCATCAACAATCAAAATCTTCCAACTCTGCTCAGGTTGAGAAGATTCTATTTCTTCGGCAAACTGAATTTCTTCGTCTGCTTGAGCAAAAATTAGATCATCGTTGTCCGGGGCGTGATGAACATTCGGTGACATGGCAAACAAGGGTTATTCAAGAGTAGCTAGGTTTCGCGATCGCACAAAAGGCGACTCAGGGCTTTGGAAGTTCGATGATGAATTTTGTTCCTTGACAAAGCTGACTCTCGCATCGAATCGAGCCATTTAGCTTTTGAGTCACTAGATTGTAAACGATGTGCAATCCCAAACCGCTACCTCCTCGACCACGTTTCGTTGTGAAAAAAGGTTCAAAGATTTTTCCTAAGTTTTCAGGAGCAATCCCTTGACCGTCATCAGCATACTCAAAAACAATCTGATTCTCAACTGATTCAAAGCGTAATACGATACATCCTCGATCGCCGGATTGATAGGCGTGAAGCAGAGAATTCATCACAAAATTCGTTACAATCTGCGAGAACGCGCCTGGATAGCTATTTAGCATCAGATCAGAATCGCCTAAAACCTCGATCGTATGCGGTGTTGTTTTTAGCACCGGACTAAGCTGTAGCAAAACTTCTTCAAGATACGCCTTAAGGTTAAATACCCGTTTCGATTCGCTCGATTGATCGACAGCAACTTGCTTAAAGCTTTGAATCAACTGAGCAGCACGATTGAGATTGTTTAAAGTCATTTGACTACTCTGCTGCGCCAGATCGAGAAATTTTTCTAAGTCCGATCGCTTAATGGTATTTCGCTTAAACCCATCGGAAAACGCAGTCGTTTTCTCAACTAATAATGAAGCCGCAGTAACTCCAATTCCGATCGGCGTATTCACCTCATGAGCAATCCCCGCAACCAGTCCGCCCAAAGCTGCCAGTTTTTCAGTTTGAATCAGTTGAGCTTCTGCCTGTTTCAGATTTCGCAGTGTTTGTTCAAGCTGTTGCGCTTTTTCTTGTAGTTGAATTTCTGCAAGTTGGCGTTCTTCGACTTCTTGTTGAAGGAGTAAATTCTGTTTATCGAGTTCTTCTTGAGCTAACTGCCGACTTTCCTGAGTCAGAATCAACCACCAAGCACTGATTCCAATTACAACTAGGAGCACAGCGGAGACTTCGATTAATGTTGCGGTAAGTCGCTCTATAGTTTGTCGATCGATAGCAGGTTCGCTCAACACTTGTTGATAATAGACAACGCCTAAAATGATGCCTAACAGTGTTGACAGAGAAAAGAACAAAGCGAGATACTTCAGCAACCTCACTTTTGTCTGCGGTGACAATTTACCCTGCAAAAAGCTTTTATCTGTCAATTTATCTAGATTTGAATCAAGAATTTCAGTTGTTTTACAAGCATCGTGACAGTGCATATCCAGGCTACAACACAATGAGCAAATCGAGTCTGCATAGACTGGACAAAATGCCATATCTTGCGGCTCATATTCCTGCTCACAAATGCAGCAATCGATCGTATGAGTGCAATCAGAATAAGCATCTTCACGCGCAATGTAATATTTTCCCTGAGTTAAAAGCGCGATCGCGGGAACTAATACGATCGCTAATCCAAGCGCAATAAACGACGCAAACGCTTTGGCAACTGCTCCAAACAATCCAACAAATGCGATCATCGAAACAATCGAAGCAATCAACACTGAGCCACACCCAACCGGATTGAAGTTGTAGAGATGTGCCCGTTTAAACTCAATGTAAGACGGACTCAAACCCAGTGGCTTATTGATCACCAAGTCCGCGACTAATGCTCCCACCCAAGCGATCGCAACATTAGAATAAAGTCCCAGTACCGCTTCCAGTGTCGAAAAGACACCCAACTCCATTAATAACAGTGCGATTCCCACATTAAATACCAGCCAAACTACTCGCCCCGGATGACTATGAGTTAATCGAGAAAAAAAGTTCGACCAAGCCAACGATCCCGCATAAGCATTCGTGACATTGATTTTGACTTGAGAGAGAATCACGAAAAATACTGTCACTGCTAAAGCGATCGACGAACTCGAAAAAACTGATTCAAACCCAACAGAATACATCTGAGTCGGTTGTTTTGCGGCAATAAAACTGATGCCATGCTCGATCGCTAACGCCGCTAAAAATGATCCTCCTAACTGCTTCGCACATCCAAAAAAGATCCAACCCGGACCCGCCAACACCACTGCTAACCACCATTTCCCGCGATTTGTTTCTTGCTGATCCGGCAAAAATCGCAGATAGTCTACTTGCTCCCCAATCTGCACAATCAAAGAAAACGAAACCGTCGCCGCAGTTCCAAATAGCAATGGATCAAACGCAGAGCCACTGCTTGACTGTCCCCCAAATTGCACCCAATTCGACAGTGCATCCGGTTGCTTGTACAGAATGCAAACGTAAGGTAGAAAAAGCAACGTCAGCCAAATCGGTTGCGTCCAAAGATGCAATTGATTGATCAATGTCACCCCAAAAAACACGAGCGGGATGATTGCTAGAGAACAGACGATATAGCCGATCGCTAACGGCAACTGAAAATATAGCTCTAGCGCCTGCGCCATAATCACCGCTTCAAGCGCAAAAAAGATAAACGTAAACGAAGCATAGATTAAGGATGTAATCGTTGAGCCGATATATCCAAACCCTGCACCTCGCGTCAGCAAATCCATATCAATATTGTATTTGGCGGCATAATACGCGATCGGTAATCCGGTCAGAAAAATGATCAGTCCGACCGTCAAAATTGCCCAAAACGAATTTGCAAAACCATAGTTAATTGCAAGAGATCCCCCGATCGCTTCCAGTGCCAAAAATGACAGTCCCCCGGTCGCTGTATTCGTGACCAACCACTCTGACCATTTTCTAAAAGATTTTGGGGCAAATCTCAGGGCATAATCTTCGATCGTTTCTGCTGCAACCCAAGAATTGTAGTCACGTCGAACCTTAACGATCTTAAAATTTGACTGAATTGGCATAAACTAACGTTCTCAATTCAGATAGAACAAAGGTGCTGATTAGATGGAGAAACCAGCATCAGTTTAATTTGTATGGGCGGAGGGAGAATCGAACTCCCATACCTTTCGGTGCCACATTTTGAGTGTGGTGCGTCTACCAGTTTCGCCATCCGCCCGGATGTGTTTCTACTATACAGCATCGATCGCATTTCAATCAAGCATTAAATATTTTCCACGGAAGATCGAATCGGCAAATGATGGCACGATCGACGAAAGTTGCCCCCGATCGCCATGTTGCCTAAATACTCACTCATCATCCCGATCTACAACGAAGAAGCCACGATCGCGGCATTATACGATCGTGTTCGCACCGTCATCGATCAATTGGATGCACCGACTGAGGTGATTTTGATTAATGATGGCAGTCGAGATCGATCGCTTCAATTAATGCGCGAATTGCACCAGCACGATTCACGAGTGTGCTACCTCAGTTTGGCGAGAAATTTTGGGCATCAAGTCGCCGTGACCGCTGGATTGAACTATGTGCGGGGTCGAGTCGTGATTGTGATGGATGCAGATTTGCAAGATCCACCTGAACTGATTCCAGAAATGATTGAGCGATGGCGACAAGGCTATCAAGTGGTGTATGCCCAACGGATTCAGCGACGAGAAGAAGGCTGGTTTAAGCGAGTCACCGCTTATCTGTTCTATCGATTGCTCAAACAATTGGCAGATGTAGAGATTCCTACCGATACCGGGGATTTTTGCTTGATGGATCGGCAAGTCGTCGATGTTTTGAATGCAATGCCAGAGCGGAATCGGTATATTCGGGGACTACGATCGTGGGTGGGATTTCGGCAAACGGCGGTGAAGTTCGATCGCGATCCTCGATTTGCAGGCGAGGTAAAGTATACCTTCGGCAAGTCATTGGGATTGGCGATTAGTGGATTAGTGTCATTCTCGAAAGTTCCCTTGCGGATTTCGACTTATGTGGGTTTGTTTGCAGCGCTGGTTGCAATTGTGATGATGATTTTAGTGTTTTACTGGCGGATTGCTTATCCTGGATCGCCGTTGACAGGACTTACGACGATCGTGGTTGCTATCTTCTTTCTCGGTGCAGTACAACTCTTAAGTATTGGCATTTTAGGAGAGTACATTGGGCGAATCTACGAGGAAGTGAAAAATCGCCCGCTGTATACGGTTTCTGAGGTTGCAGGGTTTGAACGAGAACCAGGCATCACGATCGACGAAGACCGGACGCGATCGCGCTTTGGGTAAGGTACGATGACAACATCTGTATTGCTCCGACTTATGACGACAGAACAGCGACTTGATCAACTTGAAGACGAATTTGAAACGGTCAAACAAATTTTGGCTTCTGCGGCTCGATATGCGGAATCTGCAAATGAAAAACTCGATCGATTCATTGAGGAATCTCGCGCCTATCAAGCTCGCACGGATATCCGTATGGAACAAGTCGAACGCCAAATGCAACAAACTGAAGCTCGAATGCAACAGACTGAAGCTCGAATGCAACAGACTGAAGCTCGAATGCAACGAATCGAGGAACGGATGTTGGTGTTCGACGAGCGATTTGCTCAATTTATTGATCGTATCGAAGAGATCGAAGCGCAAGCCGCGATCGACCGAGCGAATTTTCAGGATCGAATGCAAGAATTGGCGGAGCAGGCAGAGCGCGATCGTAATCAAGCCAATCTTGATCGTGCAGAATTTAGAACGACTGTAGAAGGCATTCTGAATGCTTTAACTCAGCGATTTAATGGAAATGGCAATACTTAGACGAGTTGCAGCAGTTGTCGATCGAGATCATCCAAGACAGGTGCATCCGGAGTAAATTTCCGGGCAAAGTGAGCCGAAGATGCTTGGAACTTAGGTAAATCTGAGCGATCGAGAATCTTCGGGTGTGGTCCTCCAGCAGACCAGTCATGGTAACGCCAATCATTAGAATCAAGCTTCAAATGGGGAGCATTGCCGATGATTGTTTGGAAGTAAGATTCGTCTGCAAACATCACCCAGCGATAGTGTTCTGCCAGTTCAGGCTGCGTGTGATGGAAGTCGATAATGTAATCGATCGATCGTTGATTGGCACAAAACCAAGATTTACCTGCATAACAACGAAAGTCCGAAGTGAATGGCACAAAAGGCTTCATCAGCTTTTCCGGTTTTAATCGCAATTTTTGCCAGTTGAGCTTGAGTGGGTCTGCAATCCATTTCGGCATGGGAATCCAGCGAGTGTAGTAACGCGCATACATTTCACGATGCCAATCGGTTTTGAAGTTTGGCGGATCAATTAGATCGGTTTCCATGTGAAAGTCTGCCTGACTCGCTTTTAGATCAGCAATCACTTGAGCAGCAGGTTTGATCGGATAGTCTGAACCGCTGATTAGGATTGTCCATTCCGGTCGATCGAGCCTTTTCTGCATTTGCTCCATTGCTTTGATCACCGCTTCATTTGCTGAGAATTCACCCCAACGGGTTTGAACGTGCGGTGTTACGAAAGTCATGTTTTCGGGAAATAGCTCGATCGACATCGGACACTGTGAGAAATCGTGATGTGACACGATCGGAGGATGATCAAAGATGCGATTTAAGCGATCGACCAACCGCTGGATCTGTTTTGGGTTGGAATGGGTTAGCAAAATAAATCCAACAGTTGGAGACATAAGCAGCTACAAGTTTGCGATCTCGACAGGCTCGATCTTATCCGCTGGCTCGTATCCAAACACCTGCGAATAGAAATAAAATTCCCCGTCTAAAGCGCGTTTAATGTTCTCTGCTTTACGAAATCCATGTTGCTCCCCCTGAAATAAGACATACGCCACAGGGAGTCCTTTCTGTTTTAAAGCTTCGACCATCATTTCAGCCTGATTCGGTGGAACGATTCTATCTTCGTCGCCCTGGAAGAAAATAACGGGACAAGATAAGCGATCGACTGCACTAATCGGTGCTCGTTCTTCATACAAGTCGGCTCGTTCTGGATAAGGTCCGATTAATCCATCTAAGTAGCGCGATTCAAACTTATGAGTGTCTTCTGCTAGAGCTTTCAGACTGCTCACGCCATAGTAGCTTGCACCTGCTTTGAAGGTATCTCTAAAAGTTAATGCACACAGTGTAGTGTATCCACCTGCACTACCGCCCGCTATTACTAATCGATCGCCATCGGCTTTCCCTTGCTCTGCCAGGTACTTTGCACCATTCGCACAGTCATCCACATCAACAATGCCCCAAGTTCCTTTTAGTCGCTCTCGGTAAGCTCGTCCATATCCTGTACTGCCGCCATAGTTCACATCCAACACAGCAAACCCTCGACTCGTCCAGTACTGAATCCCTAAGTTAAAAGATGCAGAAGTTGAAGCGGTTGGACCTCCGTGACTTTTCACTAACATCGGAGGGCGTTCGCCTTCGGGTGCTGTATAGTCTTTGTTCTTCGGAGCATAGTAGAGCGCGTGAGCGGTGAGATTGTTCTCAGTCGGAAACTCGATCGCTTCTGGAACGGAGAGATAGCCTGGATCAATTTTCAATTCGCTGGCTCGTCGCAGGACTTCAAATTGCTGAGTGTTCAGATCGTATTTAACGATCACAGTTGGCTCCATTGATGATCCACCCACAAACACGGCATGATCTGAACAAACTTGCAATCCAGCAATGCTTGTATAAGGTGTTTCAATCGGTGATAGTTCGAGACTCTCTAAATCTAAGCTGGCAAATCGACTTAAGCCATTTTCGGTATAGCTACAAATGATTTTGTTTCCTGCAAATCCATAAGTAGACATCCCAAATACCCAAAGAGGTAAACCAAATTCTGCGGCTTTCTCACACAGAGATTCGATTGTTCCGCTGCTCGGATTCCAGCGATAGAAATTCCACCATCCAGTACGATCGCTAATAAAAATCAAGCTTCCATCTGGCGACCATTCCGGCTGAAAGATTGACTCTTCTAGACCACCTGCAATCCTTTCCGGTGTTCCCAATGTTCCATCAGCATTAATCTTTGCTGTCCATAGCTCGGTTCCATCCCAAGGCATATTCGGGTGATTCCAGCAAATCCAACTGAGTCGAGAACTATCCGGACTCAGACGCGGAAAAGCATAAAAATCAGCACCAGACACAAGAACAGTCTGGCTTTGATCAGAAAGGGAAATCGTAGCGATCGTATTCTCAACCGTTTCGCCATGTTCTTCCCGCACACAAATTAAGCGATTCCGAGTTTGGTCTAAAACAGCATCCGCATATCTGAAAGATGCTTCAGGAGTCAGTGCGATCGGGTCTTCTCCGATTCTCTGTTGATATAGCCTTTGATCCGCAAAATTCGAGAAATAAACCGTTTCCGCATCAATCATAAATGCCCCTCCCCCGTATTCATGCACCCGTGTTCGCGCATTAAACGGCATCGGTGTCACATCTAGGGTTTGCCCATTCGTAGAGCGCTGCACAACCACATTCCGCCCTCCCTCAGTAGGACGAGATTCTGTCCAATAAATTGTTTTGTCATCTAACTTAATCTGTCCCAGCCCGATCGTGCCTGCCACAATTAAATCCGAGCTAATCGGCGACTTCCAAGTTCCATACGATCCAACAACCATAGCTTTCTCCAGTTCACCTCATTTAAGCTATCGCAATTGTACAAATCTGCTCACTTTAGAGATTCGTGCTACAGTAAAACAAGAGAGGTGTTTAGCTCGGTTGGTTTGTTTTTTCTGACAGTGGCTCGTTCGTTTTCATCGAAACTAGCAAGTATGTTTGGCTTAAAGCAGGCACACTCCGATACGATTGCCTCGTTCATTTCTGGTTCTGGAGAATTCTTTCAATGTCGATTTATGTAGGTAACCTGTCCTATGAGGTTACACGTGAAGATTTAACCGAAATCTTTGCAGAATACGGATCTGTCAAGCGCGTTCAGCTTCCGGTTGATCGTGAAACGGGACGGATGCGTGGGTTCGGATTTGTGGAAATGGAAACCGATGCCGAAGAAGACAAAGCGATCGAAGCTTTGGACGGCGCGGAATGGATGGGACGCGATATGCGTGTCAACAAAGCGAAGCCTCGTGAAGAATCGCGCGGCGGCGGTGGCGGTGGTCGCAGTGGCGGCGGTCGCAGCGGTGGTTTTTCACAACGCTACTAATTTGATTCGCTAGAATTGATTCCCTCGTGGTGTGTACTGCGGGGGAATTTCTTTTTGATGTGAGAAAGATGAGAGCGAGAATCGATCAGGATATTTTGTATTTGCACCATGAGGATGTGCCGCCGTTTAAGAAGGGCGGATCGGTGGTGCGAAATAGTTATTTTTGGGCGTTGAAGTCGATCGCGGGTCGAGCAAAGCGCGATCGAGATTGGGAATATGAACCAGAGGTGTGGTTTGCGTTGCAGCGAATGTTGCTGTCGTTTGCAGAATCCGGATATTTGGGATTGTCGGAGACGATCTTAGAATTTTCCGAGGATGCAATGATACCGGACGAACTGCGATCGATTTCGACGCGGATTTAAATGAGTGATGAACCTCGATCGAATTTGAGGATTTTGGTGTGTTCGTTCATCCGCTATTCCACCCGGAGGTAAACCGTCCGGGCTAATCGAAGAAACCCCACTGAAGTGGGCTGAAATTACGGTCTGAGGGGGCTTCAGCCTCCTTTCCCTCATTAGCCCGGACGGTTTACCTCCGGGCGGACTCAATGGCAGCGACAGATGTAGAATTTCGCGTTAATAACCATTACCCCCGACCTTTCCCGCCTGATTGCTCCGGACAATACCGCACAATCTCAACCGTCTGTGGCAACACCCCAACCATCAGCGCAAACGCCTCACTCGGCAATCGTGCCACCAAATCCGAGCCAAAATAATTCTCAAACTGATTCAAAATCATCTGCGCTCGTTGGAACGGCAGAGCATTATCAGTAATTTGCTGAGTTAGTCGAATCCACTGGCGACGAATCAAATACGCCTTCTGTCGTTCCTCGTCCGCCTTTGGATGAACGAGCGACAAATCCCCTACAGGCAGAACACCCTTGCAATCTCGATCGAGCAAATTCCCAACCGCTGCTCCCGGACCTGCAAACTCAGCATGAAATTGCTTATAAATAATGAGTCCATTGCGTCTACGGCTATTGACCATCAGCAATTGCCCGTGGCTCAGTTCAGCCAAAATATCAGACACGTCCTTAACAGAATTCACTGGGAGATTGTGCCATTACACTCTAGTGGCTTTTGGGCGATCTGTCATGGGTGATGGACAGTTCTCAAGCAGGATAATGAATCGTTTTAGAGCGATTATTTTCGTCCCTGACTGGCAAGATTAATTCGATCCCCAAGCTGCCGTAATGTCTGCGCCATACTGGAATCTTTCTCTTTTAACTGCCCGATTTTCTCGCAGCTATACATAACAGTGGTGTGATCCTTTCCACCAAACACATCTCCAATTTTTGGCAGACTTAATTCGGTATGATGCCGCATCAGATACATTCCCACTTGCCGAGCAACGCTAATTTCCCGACGGCGAGAATTTCCTTTGAGATCGTCGATCGACACTCCGAATGCTTCGGAAACGGCATTGATCACAACCTCTGGAGAGGCTTCGACTTTTTCGACAGGCGGATTCAGCATCGGGGCAATGTTTTCCACCGTCATCGACAATCCGGAGATCGAAATATACGCAACTGCACGAATCAGCGCTCCTTCTAATTCCCGAATGTTCGAGGTATAGCTGGACGCAATGTACTCGATCACTTCCCGTGGCAGGCGCATATTTTCGTATTCGGCTTTTTTCTGCAAGATCGCCATTCGGGTTTCGAGATCGGGCGGTTGGATGTCTGCGATCAAGCCCATCGAAAATCGGGAGCAAAGCCGCTCTTGCAGCTTCGGAATTTGATTGGGCGGACGGTCAGAGGCAAGTACTACCTGCTTTCCAGCCTCATGCAAGGTGTTGAAAGTATGGAAAAATTCTTCTTGAGTATATTCTTTACCTTCAATGAACTGAATGTCATCAACTAATAACACGTCAGCGGCTCGATATCGATCGTGAAAACTTTGTAAGTCGTCTTTGCGAATCGCGGTGATTAAATCGTTCGTAAATTTCTCAGTCGAGACGTAAATGATTTTGGCATCTGCGGAAATTTCGAGGCGATAATGCCCGATCGCTTGCATCAGATGAGTTTTTCCCAATCCAACGCCGCCACATAAAAAGAGTGGATTGAACTCGCGACCTGGAGATTCCGCGACTGCCAGCGATGCCGCGTGTGCCATCCGATTGTTTGGACCGACGACCAGGCGCGAGAAAACATATTTTGAATTGAGATCAGTTGAATTGGGCGATCGAGGCGGCTGAATCGGTAACTCTGGGAGCGTGGGCGTTTCTGCCACAAACGGAAAAAACAACTCTGCATCGTCACTTTCGGCACTGGGCACGAAGCGAAATTGCACTTCGACAGGTCGCCCAACAATGTCGTGTACGGCATCCTGTACGGTTTTCATGTAGTGCTTCTGAATCCAATTTTGGGCGAACGGATTCGCCGTTCGGAGGATCAAGCAGGTATCCGTTAATTCTTCTGGAACGGCACTTTTTACCCAAGTGTCGAACGTGGGCGGACTGAATTTGAGTTTTAGGATCTCAAGCACATCCGACCACATCGCATCGATCGAGCTATCTACCGCCATATTTCCGCTCCGAACCCCAGACCAAAGCATAAGATAATTTACTCTACTTCAAGATGTCGAGAGGCGATCGAATGAACTTTTTCGATCGTCAATTCAATACATAGAGCGGCATGAATCGCGCTAGGATAAAAAAATCTTTACTTAGCAACCAGCTACTTTTTTGTGGTGAATATTTCCTCTACCAGAGTCGATCTTGCTGAACTTTACCCGTTTGAATTGGATGAATTTCAATTGCAAGCGATCGCTGCACTGGAAGCAGGAAAATCTGTCGTGGTCTGCGCTCCTACAGGTTCAGGTAAAACGCTGATCGGAGAATACGCGATCCATCGAGCGCTGGCTGCCAATCGTCGAGTTTTCTACACGACACCACTCAAAGCGCTGTCCAATCAGAAGTTGCGCGATTTTCGGGATCAGTTCGGAGCCGAAAACGTGGGGCTACTCACTGGAGACGTTTCGATTAACCGGGATGCCCCGATTTTGGTGATGACGACCGAGATTTTCCGAAATATGCTCTACGGAACGCCGATCGGGGAAGTGGGCACGTCTTTGATCGGGGTCGAAGCGGTGGTGCTGGATGAATGTCACTACATGAACGATCGACAACGCGGCACAGTTTGGGAAGAGTCGATCATTTACTGCCCTTCAGAAGTTCAACTGGTGGCACTCTCGGCAACGGTGGCAAATAGCGATCAACTCACAGATTGGATTGCTCAAGTTCATGGACCGACTGAGCTAATTTATTCGGATTTTCGTCCGGTTCCGCTTCAGTTCTCGTTCTGTAATACGAAAGGACTCTTTCCGCTGCTGGATGAGACAGGCAAGCGATTGAGTCCCCGTCTCAAGCCGAAACGCAGCGAGTACCGTCCGAGAGGAGCCAATCAGCGGGGCGCACCTCGTCCGGAGTGTCCAAGCCTTCCATTCGTTGTGAGCCAACTGGCAGCAAAAGATATGTTGCCTGCGATCTACTTTATTTTCAGTCGGCGCGGCTGTGATAAAGCAGTGACAGAATTGGCGAATTTGACATTGGTGAATGAAGCGGAAACGGCACTACTAAAAGAGCGGATTGATGCGTTTCTCGATCGTAATCCTGAAGCTGGACGGGCAGGACAAGTCGAACCTTTGTATCGCGGCATTGCAGCCCACCATGCGGGAATTCTCCCTGCCTGGAAAGGATTAGTCGAAGAACTGTTCCAAGACGGTTTGATCAAAGTCGTGTTCGCGACTGAAACGCTGGCAGCCGGGATCAATATGCCTGCTCGAACTACGGTCGTTTCGAGCCTGTCAAAGCGGACGGATGCAGGACATCGCTTACTGAATCCCTCTGAGTTTCTACAGATGTCGGGACGGGCAGGACGACGCGGAATGGACGATCGCGGTTATGTGGTCACAGTTCAAACCCCGTTTGAGGGATCGAAAGAAGCTGCATATTTGGCAACTTCTGGAGCCGATCCGCTGGTGAGTCAATTTACACCGAGTTACGGAATGGTGTTGAACCTGCTGCAAACGCATTCGATCGAAGAAGTTCGCGCTTTGATCGAACGCAGTTTTGGACAATACCTTTCTACACTTTATCTAAAGCCGCAACAGCAAGAACTCGAACGCTGTAAACATGAACTGAAGCAACTCGAATCGATCGTTTCTGAAGTCGATTGGAAACTGTTAGCGCAATACGAAAAGCTCCAAGAACGACTCAAAGAAGAGAAACGACTACTCAAAACCTTGCAACATCAAGCCGACGAAATGCAAGCGGGAGAAAGAGCGATCGCGCTTCAATTTGCGGTTGCAGGTACGAGTTTGACACTCAAAGGCGACGGATCTTCGGTCATTCCCGCTGTTCTCGTGTCGAAAATTCCTGGTTCGGGTCAATTCCCGTATCTCATTTGTTTAGGACAAAACAATCGTTGGTATGTCGCATCGGTGGCAGATGTCGCAGCTTTACGCGGTGAAATTCCTCGATTAAAAGAGGTTGATTATCTGAATCCGCCACCCGAACTCGTGTTCAAACCGGGACAAACTCGGAAAGGAACCGAGGAGAGTATTGCGATCGCGCAATTGATCCCTGATCCCCCCGGACTTCCAGATGAAGCGCCCGAAGTGTACGCCCAACATCAACGGATGAACGCGGTACAGGCACAAATGGAAGCGCATCCGGTTCACCAATGGGGCAATCGTCCTCAGACTTTGAAACGGCAGAGACGGATTGAAACCTTAAGAGAAGAAATCAACGATCGACAAGCCAAACTCGATGAAAAAACCCAACGTCACTGGGATGAATTCGTCGCGCTAATCGAAATTCTGCGGCGATTTGGTTGCTTAGATGACCTCACTCCAACGGTTCTGGGACAAGCGACCGCAGCGATCCGAGGCGACAACGAACTCTGGCTGGGTTTGGCACTCATGTCTGGCGAACTCGATCATCTCGATCCGCATCACTTTGCAACGGCTTGTGCTGCCCTTGTCACTGAAGTCTCTCGCCCTGATACTTGGACTCGCTACGATGTTTCCGATCCGGTTCTTGAAGCATTGAGCGAACTTCGCAGCATTCGCCGTCAATTGTTCCAACTCCAACGCCGCTATCAAGTCGCCTTTCCGGTCTGGCTCGAAGATGAAATGGTGGGATTAGTTGAACAGTGGGCGCTCGGAGTCGATTGGGTCGAACTGTGCAGAAATACCAGTTTAGATGAAGGCGATGTCGTCCGAATTTTGCGCCGGACTGTAGATTTACTGTCGCAAATTCCGCATACGCCAAATCTTTCTCAAGCGATTCGGACAAATGCGATTCGGGCAATTCAACTGCTCGATCGATTCCCGGTCAACGAAGCAGTTGAATAATTCAAAAGTTCGGCAACTCAGTGATTAATAGTCTGCGATCGTGATTTCAACGATCGTGAGACGAGTACATTTTGCTCTGTTGTTTTTGCGCGTCAGCCAGGGATTACTCAAGGTATTCTGAGCAGCAATGCCCCGGAAATACCAGTAATCATAAGCGCTCTAACTCCGATGATCCGTTCCAAGAAAACCTCGCTCCGCCTGATTCTCGTCGTCCCATTTGTACTGCAAATTACAGCAGCGGTCGGACTCACAGGCTATCTTTCCCTCCGTAACGGACAAAAAGCGGTGAACGATCTCGCTTCCCGATTGCGAACTGAGGTCAGCGATCGAGTGAATCAGCACCTCGATACTTATTTATCGACTCCTCAAAAGATTAATCAACTCAACGCAGATGCCGTTCGATCGGGACTGCTTGATCCACTAGATTTTAAAGCGAGTGGAAGAATCTTTCGGCGGCAAATTGAGGCTTTCGGATTCGGATATATCAACTATGGATTGGTTACGGGTGAATTCTCAGGATCGGGATACTTTGCAGCCGCCGGAATCCTCAAACCCGATGAAATTCATATTAGTGAGAAGTCCGATCGTACAAATGGAAAACTTTTTTACTATCAGTCAGATAGTGAAGGGAATCGGATCAGAAAAGGTGGAGAAGCAGAGTACGACTTTGAAAAAGAAGCTTGGTATTCAGGAACGCTAAAAGCAGGAAAACCCATTTGGAGCAAGGTTTATAGCTGGGATGATGTGCCAGAAGTGATGTCGATCGGAGCAAGTCAGCCGCTCTACGATAAAAACAATCAGGTAATCGGTGCAATCTCGATCGACTTACTGCTTTCTAAAATCGGTGACTTTCTTCGCAGCTTAAAAGCGAGTCCTTCAGGAAAAACATTCATCATTGAGCGCGACGGACTGTTGATTGCTAGTTCAAGCACTGAGAAACCATTCACTCTAATCAATGATAAAGCCGAGCGACTGAGTGCCTTAAAGAGTCGCGATCGACAAATTCAAGCTGCTGCTGATTACCTGAAAAAGCAGTTCGGAGACTTCAAAAATATTCAGTCGAGCCAAGAACTTGACTTTGTTCTAGAACACGATCGGCAGTTTCTTCGAGTGACTCCTTGGCGCGATGCAAACGGGTTAGATTGGCTCGTTGTGGTGATTGTGCCCGAATCGGACTTTATGGCGCAAATCAACGCCAACACGCGCACGACCATTTTGCTGTGTCTAGGTGCTCTGGCATTAGCAACCGTACTGGGAATCTACACATCTCGATGGATCACTCAGCCGATTTTGCGATTAAGTCGCGCTTCAGAAGCGATCGCAGCAGGCGAACTTGATCAGCACATTCAACCCTCAAGCGTCGATGAACTCGATCGCCTAGCACAGTCCTTTAACCGGATGGGACAACAGCTAAAAGAATCATTCACAAAGCTAGAGCAGTCAAATCAAGATCTCGAACATCGAGTCGCAGAACGCACCGTAGAACTGCAATTAGCTAAGGAAAACGCCGATGCTGCGAACCATGCAAAGAGTGACTTCTTAGCAAACATGAGCCATGAATTGAGAACGCCGCTAAACGGAGTACTGGGATATGCTCAAATTCTGGCGCGAACCGCTTTAACTGAACAGCAGCAACATGGAGTCAGCATCATTTATCAGTGCGGTTCTCATCTCTTGACGTTGATCAACGATGTTCTAGACCTTTCTAAAATCGAAGCTCGCAAAATGGAACTACATCTAACGGGCTTCCATCTTCCTTCGTTTCTCCAAGCCGTTGTCGAAATCTGTCGCATTAAAGCGGAGCAAAAAGGCATCGACTTTATCTATGAACCTCCCGCAAATTTACCAACCGGAATTATTGCGGACGAAAAACGCCTAAGACAAGTTCTGATTAACCTTTTGGGGAACGCAGTTAAATTCACAGATCGAGGTCACGTGACCTTTCAAGTGAGCGTTCATACGATCGCAGAGACTCATCAGCTTCACTTTGCGATTCAAGATACCGGAGTTGGCATGAGTGCTGATCAGTTGGAAACCATCTTTTTACCGTTTGAGCAAGTCGGCGAAACTAAACGACAAACCGAAGGCACAGGGCTAGGATTGGCAATCAGCCAAAAGATTGTCGAGATGATGGGCAGCCAAATTCGCGTCACCAGCGAGCTAGGACAGGGCAGCACATTCGAGTTTGAGATGGCTTGTCCGTCTGCTACAGATTGGATTGAAACGAGCGCGATGACGGGAACGGGCAAGATTCTCAAATACGCAGGCGAACCCAAACAGGTTCTAATCGTTGACGATCGCTGGGAAAATCGTGCGGTCATTGTCAATCTATTAGAATCAGTCGGATTCAAAGTAATCGAAGCGCAAAACGGGCAAGAAGGACTAGAAAAAGCTCGATTCTACCAGCCCGATCTGATTATTGCTGATTTAGCAATGCCTGTGATGGATGGCTGGACAATGGTTTCAGAGATGAGACAGTCTGAAGAGTTGAAAACTGCGATCGTGGTGATTTCTTCTGCCAGCGTGTATGAGATCGATCGCCAAAAGAGCATAGATGCAGGCGGAGACGACTTTTTATCTAAGCCTGTGCAAGCTGAAGAACTCTATCAGATGTTAGCGAAGTATCTACAGCTAGAGTGGATTTATGCAGAGCCAGAACTTGCTGCCGCTACGACAGCAGAACTGGTCATCCCCACAGCTTCAGAGCTATCTCAGCTTTTGAAATACAGCCAACAAGGTTATATCGCAGGCATCAAAGCAGAATTAGCAACTCTCGCTCAAATCAATCCAGCCTATGAACCTTTCGTCAATCAGTTCACCCCTCTGTTGAAAGAGTTCAACCTGAAGCAGATTCGCAAGCTTCTGCAAGACTCTGTTGGCTAATTCAAACCTGCAATTTCACAAAGATAGCTTATGCTAATGGACAGCGAAACCGTTTTGGTGATTGATGATAATCCAACGAATCTAGACGTTTTGTACACGGCGTTAGATAGTGCTGGATACAAAGTATTCGTTGCAACCGATGGTGAAAGTGGAATCGAGCAAGCCCTAGAGCATCCTCCTGATCTGATTCTGCTAGATGTCCAAATGCCCGGTATTGATGGTTTTGAAACTTGCTTACGCTTAAAATCAGTTCCCTCAACTCAAGACATTCCGATCGTCTTCATGACTGCCTTAGCCGACACTGAAGCGAAAGTAAAAGGGCTAAATGCAGGCGCGATCGACTATATTACAAAACCCTTTCAACATCAGGAAGTGATCGCCCGAATTCGAGTACATCTAAAAGTAAGACAACTGAGCTTAGAGCTAACCCGCGAAAAACAGCAGCTAGAACAGCGAGTCATCGAACGAACAACCCAACTTTCTCAAGCCTTCAACGAGCTAAAAAATGCTCAACTCCAGTTAGTCCAAAGTGAGAAAATGTCTGCTCTAGGCAATTTAGTTGCAGGAGTCGCCCACGAAATCAACAACCCGGTTGGCTCAGTTGCAGGCAATCTCAAACACGCTGAAGACTATCTTCAAGGCTTACTAGAGCATCTGCATCTTTATCAGCACTATTACCCTCAGCCCGTTTCAGCCATTCAAGATCATTCAGAGGAGATCGATCTCCCTTTCCTACTCGAAGATTTGCCCAGCTTGATCACTTCGATGAAAGCTGCAACAGAGCGGATTGCAGGCATTAGTACCAGTTTGCGAACGTTCTCTAGGGCTGATAGTCAGCATCCTGTGAAATGTAACATTCACGATGGCATCGAGAGTACCTTGCTTGTTCTAAAATATCGGCTCAAAGCAAATCAACAGCGTCCCGAAATTACGATCGTCAAACACTACGGAGACTTGCCAGAAGTCGAATGTTATCCAGGACAACTCAATCAGGTTTTCATGAACATTCTGGCAAACGCGATCGATGCGATCGACGAAATTACCCAAGATCCTTCCCGCGCAACTTCTCATGGCTATTCGATTGAGATTCACACCGAAGTTTTAACAGATCGATCGAGCATTGCAATCCACATCAAAGACAACGCACTAGGAATGCCCGAAGCGGTACGAGCTAAGATCTTTGACCATCTATTCACAACGAAATCAGCAGGCAAAGGAACTGGATTAGGACTCTCGATCGCCCGCCAAATCGTTGAAGAAACTCATCAAGGACTCCTAACTTGCCGCTCTACTCTTGGTGAAGGCACAGCATTTATGATTCAGATTCCTTTGTCTTAAGTTTTGGCTGAGTCATGCCAGGAGGAAGACTGATTCTTATTCCACCTGATTGTTTTGAGAATTGCTTTGCCCATACTGAGAAAGGGCAATTGGAAACGATTCCGTCTCTTGCTCCCTCATATTGTTCAGTGATGTAGGCGTTTTCCGTGTGAATGACCTGGACTTGGAACGACCCAGAATCTTAGTCGTCGATGATCATCCATCGAGTCGGATGACAGCGGTAGCATTGCTCTCTGTAGAAGGCTACGACGTGATAGAAGCAGACAGCGGTGTTGCAGCATTATCCCAACTGCAAGAGACGAATCCGGATCTGATTTTGCTCGATGTAATGATGCCAGGAATGGATGGCTACGAGGTCTGTCGTCGGCTCAAGGAAGATGAACACACGCGCCTCACTCCGATCGTATTTATTACAGCATTAGACGATCGACGATCGCGCCTCCGAGGAATCGAAGCAGGCGGCGATGATTTTCTCACGAAGCCGTTTGATCAGTTAGAACTTTCGGCGCGAGTCCGATCGCTGATTCGTCAGAAACGGCTGAATGAAGATTTAGACCATGCAGAGAAGGTTTTGTTTTCGATCGCCAGAACCGTTGAAAGTCGCGATCCGAATACGGGCGATCACTGTGAACGGCTCGTCATACGAGGGAAAGCGTTCGGAGAATTTTTGGGACTCACGCGATCGCAAATTCGCGATTTGATGTGGGGCGGCTATCTGCACGATATTGGCAAAGTCGGAATTCCAGACAGTGTATTGCTAAAACGCGGCAGATTCACTGAAGAAGAATTTCAGATTATGAAGCAGCATGTTCTAATTGGCGAGAAGATTTGTCAACCCTTGCGAACAATGCAGGGAGTTGTCCCGATTATTCGGCATCATCACGAGCGGTGGGATGGATCGGGATATCCGGACGGTTTACAGGGCGATCAAATTCCATTCTTGGCGCAAGTGTTTCAAGTGATCGATATTTATGATGCACTAACCAGCGAACGTCCTTATAAGAAAGCATTTCCACCCGAAGAGGCACTGCGAATTATTGCTGAAGAAATGAAACAGGGGTGGCGAAATCCGGACTTAATCGAGGCATTTGGGCAGTTTATTCATACGATCGAGATCAAAGCGGCAAATGAAAATACTTGGTTTCAGAAATATATCAAAACCGTAAATCGAGTTTAAGCTGTATCACAAGTCTCTTTGCTTTTCGGAACACTGCTCTAGAATTGGATTAGAGGAATTTTTGGGTGGATCAAAGGCGTTTCAGCGAAGCGTCGAGATAGAAATCAAAGTCGTAAAGTAAGCATAGTGGAGGCGCGATGTTAGTAGTTCTAGCGGGCGATCAACTCCTTTCAGTCCGGCAAGTGTGTCAAGGATGCTTGATGGCAGACCAAAGTGGACAACCACGCTGGCGACAGGGACAACTGCGCTGTGGGCAGGCAATTAGTCAGATGGAAGAGAAGCTTCCCGCCCAGTTTGAGTGCCAAATGGGATTTAGAATTGCCAATATCGAGTAGGAATCGTGCTGGGTGCGTTATTCTGGGCTTAATCTCTTTTACACGGATTTAGGAGAATTGAGTTATGGCGTGGCGCGGATCTACAACGGTGTCCGATCGCATTTTTGCTTCTCTGGTCTATCTTTTGCCGCTGATTGATGTCATTCGGTTGGTGGCTCCGATTCTGCGGGGTGACTCGTTTCTGAGTCCTCTGCTTTTGATCATTGCTCAACCGCTGATGCCGTTAATGTCAATCTATAGCGGCTTTATTCCACTGATTGTATTTTTTGCACTGTTCTTATTGGTAGTCAGAAACGAGAATATTTCTCACTTTATTCGCTTCAATACCATGCAGGCGATTCTATTTGGAATTGTCTTGAGCCTAGTCGCCATTATTTGGGACTTTGCACTCGGACCGATTTTCAGCGGGATTCCTTTGCTTGCACAAACTTTGTTTAATGCCGTGTTCTTAGGGACGATCGTGGCGATCGGATACTCGCTCGTCCAAACGGTACTCGGACGCTATGCGGAAATTCCCACGATTTCAGATGCAGTTTATATGCAGGTTCGCTAATCCTGAAGCTGCGTTTGGCGAGTTGGAATTTTCATTCTGACGGTATTTTCGAGATAGCCAATGCCTTCGATTTCAACTCGAACGCGATCGCCGATCTGCATTGCACCGACTCCTTCTGGTGTGCCTGTGAGAATCACATCACCCGGAAGCAGCGTCATTACTTGACTGATATAAGACACGAGCACATGGGGGAGAAATACCATATCCCCGATCGAGGCTGACTGTACCGAGACATCGTTGAGAAACGTTTGGATTCGGGCATCAGGACTGATCTCGCGCACAATCCAAGGACCTAATGGACAGAACGTATCAAAGCCTTTGGCTCGCGTCCACTGTCCATCTTTTTTTTGCAAATCCCGTGCGGTGACATCATTCGCGATCGTATACCCCCAAATTTTACTGTGAGCGTCTTGGGGCGGGCAATCTTTGACTCGATCGCCAATAATTAGCGCCAATTCGCCCTCATAATCCACTCGTACAGACTGAGGAGGATAAAAAATCTCCGAACCCATCGCGATCACGGTTGTCGTCGGTTTGAGAAACAAAAGCGGCTCTTCTGGCAGCGGAGTTCCCATTTCAGCCGCGTGGTTTGCGTAATTTTTGCCAACCGCGATGATTTTCGAGGGGGCGCAAGGGGCAAGGAGCCGATAATCGCTCAATCGCTGGTCAGTGGGTTGTCCTTTTAGCCAGGGGGGAGCGTCCAAGACCTGAACGGTACGATCGATTTGCAGCAATCCGTAGTGGATTTTGCCTTCAGGGGTTTGGACGCGGACGTAACGGTGTGCCATAAGAATAACCAGTTGGGATTTTATAGACCAGATAGATTGAGGGCAACGACTTCACAGGATGGTATAGAATTGTAATTCCTTGCCCTTTCATTATTGGGGTTTCTCTGTCTAAATCAAGTGCATTTCACTGGATTTCGGGAGACAAAAATAAGACGAAAGAGCCATTTAGTCCGTAAGGAGTTTGTTTGGATGAGTCAGTTGTACGAAACGATGTATATTTTGCGTCCTGACATCGGGGACGAAGCGGTTGACGGTGCGATCGATAAGTATCAATCGATCTTGAAAGATAACGGTGCAGAGATTATTGAGACTCAGCATCGGGGTAAGCGTCGGTTGGCTTACGAGATCGATAAGCAACGTGAAGGCATTTACGTGCAGATGAACTTCAAAGCCGATGGTAGCCAAATTGCACCGATGGAACGGGCGATGCGGTTGAGTAACGAAGTGATTCGTTATTTAACGGTCAAGCAGGACGAGCCGAAGGTCGAAGAAGCTGAAGAGGCTTAACGAAGTTTTGGTTTGAGGTTGGAATCTCCGGTTTCTCAGTGGAATCGGAGATTTTTTATTAGCGGACGAGGTTTGGAGATGAACGAACGATCCCAATACTTAGGGCTTGCTGAAAAAGTCATTCTGTAAAAACTGGATCACAGACTTCTCTGAATCTGCATCCTTTTATTTATGCGATCGCCAATTGCCATTGATTCGGTTGTCGCCGTGTTCGATGTAATTCAAA
>NZ_JBNXVP010000043.1:0-57820 GCF_050565645.1 Leptolyngbya sp. AN10 | reverse complement strand
AAAGCGCAATGCTCGCACGTAAAGCGCAATGCTCTACACCAGACGCGCAGCAATCGCTGCGCTGGTTTCTTTGCGCTCATCGATACAAAGTTTCTCTGGCTTGCCTAACCCGCAACTTGGGTTAGTAACTAATCTGCAATGTTACTGAACCTTCGACTCGCTGTTCGCCTCCCACGACAGGACTCGGAGCCGTTGCTGCCTGCGCTCTTGCGCGTGGAGCCACATCTTGGAAAATTGGAGGGGGAGCCGATGCGCCATTCACTTGAACGTTAACGATTTCTTTGCGAGCCAAGTTCAAAGCACTAAAAACCGCATCCGCTTGAGAATTCGCCTCTTGAGTTGCCTTCTGAAGCGCCCGTCTTTGAGCCGCCGCGATCGCATCATCCGATGCCACAAAACTCACACCATCGATTCGACTGGCTCCCGCTTTCACCGCTTCATCAATAATTCCGCCTGCACGTTCGGTCGGAACGCGGAACGAAACATTATTCGATCCGGTGTATCCAATCAGTGTTTGGCGATTGTTGTTGTAATCATAGCGGGGGCTGAGGTTGATTCCCGTGGTTTCGAGTTTTTCCACTTGGCGCGATCGCAAAAAATTCACAACCGAATTCGATCGACGTGCCACTTCTTGCTGCACATCGTTTGCGGTTTTGCCTTCGACTTCGACTCCTAATCTCACTTGTGCGATCGTCGTTTGGATGTCTTCAAATCCTCGACCAGTAACGGTTAGGGTTCGCACGAGTTTCTCCTGTGCATAAACGGGGCTAATCATTGAGAAGCCAACAATGCCGAGCGCTACCGGGATCGCGCCCAATCGTTTCCAGGGTGATTTTTGAATGGTACTCATCATCTGAATTGCCGTACTTAAGAATGTACCTACTCTGCCATCGAACTGGGGAAATGGTGCGATCGGTTACGCTTTTCGCAACTTAATTCTGATTCTGTTTGCGCTCATGAAGCTTCAATCGAATCTCAGCATGAACTTCTCGCGTGATTGGATAGAAGTAAACCAGCACCATTCCGATCAAAAGCGCGATCGTCGGAACCGGACCGATCGACAACCGAATCGCCAGTAGAACATCGTCGGGCTGAACAGGTAAACGAACGCCTTCAGTGGGTTTGACATATCCCGCCCAATCGAGACTTTGAAGCACGATCGCCACCGCAATCCCCAAACAAACCTTCTGCAAGAACGTGACAAAGCTATAAAAAATTCCTTCTCTTCTTTGTCCCGTTTGCAGTTCATCCAATTCGATCACATCCGGCAGCATCGACCAAGGAATCAGATAAGCCACCGAAACTCCAAATCCAGACATCACAGCCAATACGTACATCAATGGCAACTGTCCCGGTTGCAAAAAGAACAATCCACCTTGTGCAATAATCCAAAGCACCATCCCCGCCGCATAAACGCCTCGTTTCCCGATCCGCTGACTCACTCGATTCCAAATCGGCAGAACGAGCATTGCCGTCAATTGAACTGCCAAAACCACGCTCGGAACTGCCCACGGGCTATCGAGCCTCATGTAACTTCCGACAAAGTACGGAATAATCGCCGCTGTCAGTTGGAAACTGAGCCACGAACAGAGATAGATCCCGACGACGAAGAGAAAGGGACGATTACTAAAGACGATTTTGAGTTGTTGCCCGATCGGAAGTGAAGCAGATTGTTCCGCCAAAGGTCGCTGAAGTCCTACAGCTTTCATGCGATCGAACGTTCCCCATACGCACCAAAACAGAGGTAGAAATCCCAAAACCCCGCATATAGCACCGATTACAAGATACCGCTGACTCAAATCGGTGAACATCGAGCCGATCACGCCAACCAGCACGACCGAGAGAATGCTGCCCCCGATCGAGAACGCAAACCGATAGCTATTCAAGCTCGTCCGCTCATCGTAATCCTGTGTAAGTTCTGGAGTAAGCGCGGTGTATGGCAAATTCACAACCGTATACAGCCAGCCAAATACGATCGAGATAAATGTGTAATACCAAAATAATCCCCACTGTTGCCCGTTTGGATTGTCGCTAAATCTCGGCACGATCCATTGCAGAAAGAAGAAAATCCCAAACGGAATCGCTCCAAATAACATCCAGGGATAGCGCCGACCGAACCGCGATCGCGTTTTATCGCTCATCACTCCAACCATCGGATCATTTACTGCATCCCAAACTTTCCCGATGAGCTGAGTCTGTCCCGCCAATCCAGGGTTCAACCCCGCCACATCAGTCAGAAACGGGGACAGGTAGAAAATCAGAATGTTTGCCGTGATTGCAGGTCCGAGATCTCCAGCCCCGTAAGCCAGTTTAGTTTTGAGGTTGAGTTTCTCGGAAATCGGCTGATCAGCAGAATTATTCATAACGAAGTCGCGGAATCCGGGGTAACAGTTGTATTATTTTCATCGTCTTCGACTGCGCGATTCGCACGTTGAAGAAAAACTTATCTATTTTGACTTCTACTATGCCGGATTCCACTCAGTCCGATCTTCATGTCAGTTGGTCAGATTACCATCAACTCATCGAAAAACTCGCAGCCCAAATTTATCGATCGGACTGGCAGTTTAATCAAATCGTCTGTTTAGCAAAGGGCGGCTTGCGGGTCGGTGATGTGCTTGCCCGAATTTACGATGTGCCGCTCGCAATTTTATCGACTTCTTCGTATCGAGGCAGTAGCCAGTCGAGAAGTTCCTTGGTGTTTTCAAAAGATCTGACGATGACTTCGCTCGCTTTGGGAAGTCATATCTTGTTAGTGGATGATCTAGTCGATTCGGGAGTAACTTTGCAAAAAACGATTCCTTGGCTCGATCGACATTACGGTTTCTATATCGAAGAAGTCCGCACCGCCGTTCTCTGGTACAAAGCCTGTTCTGTGATCAAGCCTGATTACTATGTAGATTACCTAGAGCATAATCCCTGGATTCATCAGCCGTTCGAGAAATACGAGAAGATGGAACCTGCGGAACTTCTGAATCTTGCTGAATAAACCAATTCTTCATTGAAATTCATTGGGGTTAGTCCATGTCATCTTCACTTCCATTCAGTATTCACCTGCTTACATCTGAAGACTTAGCGCTGATGGAATCCATGATGACAACCTTCGGTAAAGCGTTTGATGAGATAGAAACCTATACAGCAGCACGTCCAAGTAAAACTTATCTTGAGCGTTTACTCGCCAGTGATTATTTCATCGCCCTTGCAGCGTTGAAGAATGGCATGGTCGTGGGCGGAATCGCCGCATACGAACTTCACAAGTTTGAGCAGGAGCGCAGCGAAATTTATATCTATGATTTGGCTGTCACGGAAGCACACCGACGCGAGGGGATCGCTACGGCATTGATTCAAGAACTCAAGCGGATTGCAGTAATGCGGGCAGCCTATGTCATATTCGTGCAGGCGGACATCGGAGATGCACCTGCGATCGCACTTTATACAAAGTTAGGAGTCCGCGAGGAGGTGCTGCACTTCGACATTACAGTCGATGATAGTAATGAATGACAACCTGCAACTTTATTTGCTGCTCTTAATCAAATATCCGTACACAAAAAAACGGGTTAACTGTGAGAAGTTAACCCGCCAGCTTGGGAACGCGCAGAGAAACTATTTTTGGACAACCAATTTCACGTTTGCATTGTTCAAGCCAGGACGCTTGACTTCAGCCAAGGTCTTGTTGACCGCATACTTTTGGTTGATCGAGTTGATCAGTTCGGTTTGGTTGTGCTTCTTCGCCACACCCCAAAGGTCAGCGATCAAGTCAAACGAACCATCCGCATTGCGCGACCAGCCCAAATCATACTCGCCATCGAGAACTGCAACGATGTCCGAGCGAACCCGCTGTCCGTTGTAGCCACGAACATCAGCTTCAGTCTTAACCGAAATGCCCAGATCGCGGAGCGAGGACTTGAGGATTTCTGCGTCGGTGATCTTGGTACGAAGAGTGCTAAAGTGAGACATGTTGGGTTTCCTCCGTGGAAAAGTTGATAACAACGACAACGTTTAGGTGTTTAAGACGTTTTGAACCCAGAGCGTAACTCAAGCATTCAAAACGATTCAGACTGCTAGCTGATGATGCTAGCCCTTCATCCTGTTGGGAAGACAGGAGAAAGCTTGTTAGAACTCAAGCCGCTGATATTCAGCAACTGAGGCTGCCGCAGGTCGCGCTCGCTGCCTAGCCCAATCCCGAAGGGCTGTGACCTGCTCAGTCATTGTCTTGGACAACGGCATGGTTGCTCTGGAAGCCGCAATGATGTCCAATTGGGTAAACTCTCGATCTTGAGCGAATGCCTCGTACATGGCTGCAACTAATGCTTGCTCAATTTCCGCTCCTGAGAAACCGTCGCAAACGCTTGCGAGTTGGTCGAGGTCGAATCGTTCGATCTCTCGACGGCGTTTCGTCAGGTGGATTCTGAAAATCTCTTTACGCTCTTCAGGAGTGGGGAGATCGACGAAGAAGATTTCATCAAATCGACCTTTTCTAAGGAATTCTCCTGGAAGCCGCTCGACTCGGTTCGCAGTTGCCATCACGAACACTGGAGAGGTTTTCTCCTGCATCCAGGTCAGGAAGGAACCGAAAATCCGGCTCGAAGTTCCACCGTCGGAATCGGCTGATCCGGTTGTTCCAGCGAATGCCTTATCCATTTCATCAATGAACAGGATCGCGGGTGAAATTGATTCTGCGGTCTTCAAAGCGCTCCGAAGATTCGCTTCCGATCGACCAACCATCGAACCGTCATAAACCCGACCCATATCCAATCGTAGGAGTGGCAATCCCCACAGTCGCGAAGTCGTTTTCGCAATCAACGACTTTCCGCAACCCGGAACCCCTAGAATGAGCATTCCTTTCGGTTGGGGCAATCCATACTCTCTTGCACGTTCGGTGAAAGCGTTCGATCGCTGTTTCAACCAGTGCTTCAATTCTTCAAGTCCACCGACCGAATCGATCGTTTCGTCTTCTTCGATGTACTCCAAAATTCCGTTCCGTCGAATCAGTTGCTTCTTCTCAGATAGAACAATGTCAACTTCTTCTTCGGTTAAACGTCCGGCGGTCACTTGCGCCTTTCGATAAACTTTTTCCGCTTCATCGCGGGTTAGACCTAACGCAGCTTTGAGGAGCTTTTCGCGGGTTTCGGTCGTAATCCGGCGAGTGCGAATCTGATCTAATTGAGTAGTAAGAACTTGATTCAACTCGGTCATGTTGGGAAGCGGGAAGTCCATGACGACCACCTCTTTCTCCAACTCGATCGGGATGTTTTGCACCGGAGACATGAGCACAATCGCCTTCTGCGTTCCTTTGAAACTAGCAATTGCATCACGCAACCACCGAGTTACCGCAGGCGAATCAATGAACGGGTGCAAATCCTTGAAAACAAAGATACCCGGTTCCCGCTGACGCATTACCCATTCGATCGCAGCTTCAGGGGAAACTGTGTTGTGCTGAGTCACGCTACGGGGTTGACCATATTCAACGATCCCGTGGGTCACTGTCCACAAATACAACCGCTTGGGGGGCTTTGTTTGAGCAAGAATCGAGATCGCTTGCTCTGCCCGCTCTTCTTCCGATGTCACAAGATAAATTAAAGGATATTGAGCCTGTAACAGGATATTTAGCTCTTCTTGCATAACCGCGACCCACTAAAAACGGTGCAGATGTGTAAAGCGAACCAGGTTGACGAACTCTGAATTGGGGATGACCCTAGCAGGGAACGACGACCTTTTCTTCGATCGAGACGGTCGATAGCTCATCTTGGAGGATGGAGCCTTGCTGACCCAGAGGAGTCAACTCGCCGTTACGTAATACAACCGGAGTGGTACAACTGGGACAGTCGTAGATCCGATGCGTTTGTCCATGAGCTTCTTCTTGCTGCTCAACTACCTCCGGGTAAGTGAGGTAAAAATTGAGCGCCCTCTCTGCGAGGATTGACATCGCCTCGGAACTCATCGCCGCTTGGATTTTTAGCTTGCGGTGCAATTCGGGCGGGAGATACAGCGTAACTTTCTGCTTGTCTTGCATAGAACTTTCAGTCGTTTTACCCGGGTATGCAAATACAATATCTGCCAGATTGGAAGCTGTCAAGACGGTATGCCTGCATGACAGCATTATTGTTACAATCGTTTACATTATGAAGTACGGTTTGAGTTGGGTTTTAGTTGGATTAGTTGGGCTAACAGGCTGTGACAGCTTGCCTTGGGAGCGTTCAGAACCTCAGCAGAATCGCCTTCCTGATCGTTGGCAAACGTATCGGAATCCGCGATTTGGATTCGAGTTTTTGTATCCAGAGGGCTGGGTCGATTCGATTCCACCTGAGAATCAAGACGGCATTGCGTTTAGCGATCCGAGAAATAATGGGCTTGAAATTCGGAGTTGGGCGAAACTGAAGCGACCGGATCAACCGAAACAACCGAAAGCGACTCCGAACTTTACAACGGAGCAGGGAATTTCTGGACGATTGGAGGTGAAAGTCGAGGCGCAGACTAGCACGATGATGTTAACGATCGACCAAAAAGATGTGGAATATCATTGGCGCGGTACGGCTCCCAGTTCACAGTTTGGCAACTATTACCGATTTTTCTCGTTTATTGCGAGTCGATATCGAGTGCCGAAATAGGAGGGTGTCGCCGATCGAGTCGAATCAGTCTTTATATTTAGGGCGGAAAATATTTATTTGGAAGGCTTCAGCGGACGCTCGCTGTAAACTAAGGCAGTTAACTTCCCAACTTCTTCATGAGTGAGACCGTCTACATAGAAACGAGTATTGTTGGTTACTTAACAGCCAGGTGGAACTGTAAACATATTGCAAATGCTCAAATTCAGAAAAAGCTAGTCCAGATTAGTTGTGATGCTGGGTACGAGTTACCCACAATTTGTACACCTTACGAACTAATGGGAGCTCAGAAATGTGGAGAGATGAGATTGTAGAGGAAATTCATAAAATCCGAGAGGAATACGCAAAAGCATTCAATTACGATTTGAAAGCGATTTGTGATGACTTGCGGAAACAGCAAGCAGCAAGTGGTAAAAAAATTATTTCAGAACCTCTTCGTCAACCTCGCCGATTGTGTGACAAGCCGTTGCATCCCCTTGTTTAACGCTTGTTAGGTGCGGAAGATTGGGTGAGTTTGTTCAGCTTACGATCGCTCTTACGCTCCTCGCCAAAGCGCGATCGTAAATGCAGGAAAGTTTCTGCTCATACAACCGTAGGACGTACTATACAGAAAGATTTTCGTATATCATCCCGAAGTGGTGGAATACGCTGAAGGCGTTATGGTACGCCGATTTAGGATGATGTGCAGAAAACTCCAGTGTAATAAGAGCCAGATACACATTCCCCACCCAAGGATTGCTCTTGATGGTCAGTAACGTATAAGTTACCATTAATCTAGTATGAAAGTCCAAGAATATATTAGAGAAGATGGTTCAAATCCTTATCAGGAATGGTTTGATAGTCTGGATGCCATAGCAGCAGCAAAGGTGACGGTTGCTAAGTCTCGTCTAGAGCTAGGTAACACCTCCAGCGTCAAATGGTTCGATGGAATCGGCGAATATAGGATTGATTGGGGTCCAGGGTATCGGATTTACCTGGCTCAGGATGGAAAACAGTTCGTTGTCTTGTTTGGGGGTGGTACTAAGAAAGGTCAGCAGTCAGACGTTAACCAAGCTAAGGAACTGTATCAGGAATATAAGGAACGAAAGAAGAAGGCTATCGAAGCACCCGCACAGGAAGGAAACGAAAAAAAGAAGAGAAAAAAGAGGTAAGAGTCATGGTTTTAACAAGAGACTTCAAAGAAACAGTTAATGCGCGAATCCAGAGAGATCCTGAATTTGCAGTAGCTTTACTTGATGAAGCTGCTTCTCTTTTCCTCAACGGTGAACCGGAAACTGCAAGACTTATATTAAGAGATCTTGTCAATGCAACCGTAGGTTTTGAAGAACTAGCAATTGCAACATCTAAACCAAGCAAGAGCCTTCACCGAATGCTATCTGCAAAAGGTAATCCTACGATGGATAATCTAACTACTATTTTCAATGTCCTTCGTAAAGAACTGCGTGTAGATATCAAGGTTCAGGCTGTCTCTTACGTCTAAGAGGGTGTTTGAGAAGTAATCGTTCATCGCATTCACCCGCCCGGAAATGAATCTCCGGGCTAATCAGGGAAACCCACTAAACTGGGCTAAGAACTCCGAATGATTCTCCCAGCCCGCTTCAGCGGGGTTTCTTCCATTAGCCCGGAGATTCATTTCCGGGCAGACTGGCAACGCAGCAAAACCGCTTTTTATACTTTTCAAACACTCTCTAAGAGCATGTTTGAAAAGTATAGGAAGATGCTTCACTTCGATGCCATTTCGCCCGTGATTGGAAATCACGGTCTATCGGAACAAAGTCCACTGAAGGGGACTGAAAGCCAGTTACAGCAAACTCTTCAGTCTGTTTCAACAGACTTCGTTCCGATAGCCCCGAATTCTATTCGAGGGACGATTGATGCGATGAACGACTACTTTTCAAACACCCTCTAAGACTGATGTTTGTGATGAAGCTCTCAGTATGTGATGACGCAGTACCTAACCAGCACTTGCACAGGACGGTAATACACACTAATGCCAGATTTTATTTGCCGCTTGTGAAGCGCTAGTCGTTAGTTCAGGCTACGATCGCTCTTACGCTCCTCGCCAAAGCGCGATCGTAAATCCAGGAAAGTCTCTGCACATACAGCCATAGGAGCGCACTATGCAGAAGATTTCAGTGTGGTAAGAGTTAGGCATCTTGATACAGCAGCTCTCAATCTAGTGAGATACAGCTTCAAGGCTGAAAGCCTTATTTTGCAGGAATTTGAATGTAATACACTTAACAAGAAGCTGATGGAAGTTAGAAGAAGGTATTATCATGTCTGAGAAAGCAAGTTTGCTGGCTTCTATTCTCATTAGGAACATTCACGAGGTTCCTCTTAAGAAGTTCATTCGCACTCCTCTATACGAATCAGATCGCTTCAGAATCTCGAACGATACGGCAGCAAAGAAATTTGGAGTATGCTTTGATGTACTAGCACCCAGCAAGCGGGTTTGTCCGTACCATCTCCATCACGCGCAGGAAGAGATGTTCGTTGTCATAGAGGGAAATGGAACGCTCCGTGTAGCGGATGAAATGATTCCAATCAAAACTGGCGACGTTATCTTCATTCCCGCAGGTCCAGAGTACCCTCACCAAATAATCAATACCTCTGATGCTCCTTTGAAATATTTGTCTATCAGCACGATGGAAGAGCCTGAGATCTGCGAATATCCGGACTCTGGCAAGTTCATGGCTGAAGGCAGCATGGATCGAGAACAGCCATTCGAGATTATCGGACGGATTGGAGCAAACCTCAGCTACTGGGATGCGGAACCGTGAGGCTGATGCTTAGCATCTCATTGCACACCGACCGTATCAAGACGATTGAGTGATCCAGAAGATCACTAGCGGCAGGTGAACGGGGTCGTTAGCTTAGTTTACGATCGCTCTTCCACTCCCCACCAAATCCCAGCACATCCCTATGGACTCTGTTGCAAGATAGCGGTAGGATGCTTTCCCATCTGAAAATAACTGGCTATGTTGGCAAAACGAATTCTACCTTGCTTGGATGTCAAAGCGGGGCGTGTAGTAAAAGGGATTAACTTCGTGGATTTGCGGGATGCAGGCGATCCGGTGGAACTCGCGCAGGCTTACAACGAGGCGGGGGCGGATGAGCTTGTGTTTTTGGACATTACCGCAACGCATGAAGATCGAGACATTATTTACGATGTGGTGTATCGGACGGCGGAACAAGTGTTTATTCCGTTGACGGTTGGGGGCGGGATTCAGAATTTGGACACGATTAAGAAATTGCTGAGAGCGGGAGCCGATAAGGTCAGTATTAATTCGGCGGCAGTGCGTGATCCGGATTTGATTAATCGAGCCAGCGATCGATTCGGCGTTCAATGTATCGTGGTGGCGATCGATGCTCGCAGACGAGAAGATCCGACGAATCCGGGTTGGGATGTGTATGTGCGGGGCGGTCGGGAAAATACGGGAATGGATGCGATCGCTTGGGCGAAAGAAGTTGCAGAACGCGGAGCCGGGGAATTACTGATTACCAGCATGGATGCGGATGGGACTCAGGCGGGATATGACTTGGATTTGACGAGTACGATCGCGAATCAAGTCGAAATTCCGGTGATTGCCTCTGGCGGAGCAGGAAATTGTGAACATATTTATCAAGCCTTAACGGAAGGTAAAGCGGAAGCGGCGTTGCTTGCGTCTTTGTTACATTACGGTCAGTTAAGCGTCGATCAGATAAAGACATACTTAAGCGATCGACAAATCCCGATCAGACGCACATAGAATGGCGAGACTCGGATAAATCGGACAGTCTCAGCCGATTGATAAGAATTTGATACCACCGAAATTAGAGAATCTATTTCTCGATCGCGCTCTTACCGAGGTCTACTTTTCTGAGCGTCTGTTACAATACGTTAACTATGGTGATAACAATCTTATTTATTATTGTTGCTCTTGTGGCTTGGGCGCTTCACCTCATGCAGGAAGCGATCGAGCAAAAAGAGTTTTCCCTGATGCTGGCTGGCACATTGGTTTCGATGGCAGCGACAGCACTTGTTGGCGTTTACTTTGTGATGGGCAATTACATGGGCTACATCAGTCACATGACCGCTCAAGAAGCAGCAATGAATCAAGAGGCTTATGAATCGGTGGCGCGGTATCTCGAAGAACAAGACCAACTTTATATGAGTGCTTCGTCAAGTCGATCGATTTCTCAAGTCGTGCGAAACATTTCGCCATAAATTCGATTACGATCTTTGATATCAAGTTTTAACAGATGGGGTGAGGTAAACTTGCCCCATTTTTTAGTGAGCCGCAATGAGTTACTACATTTCTCCGCGTTTTCTCGATAAATTAGCTGTCCATATCACCAAGAATTTTCTATCTTTGCCGAACGTGAAAGCGCCGCTGATTCTGGGAGTTCACGGACGGAAAGGGGAAGGGAAATCGTTTCAGTGCGATCTGGTGTTTGAACGGATGGGAATTGAAGCGGTTTATATGTCGGCGGGAGAGTTAGAAAGTCCTGATGCGGGAGATCCGGCGCGATTGATTCGACTGCGGTATCGAGAGGCGGCGGAATTTGTCAAAGTGCGCGGCAAAATGGCGGTTTTGCTGATTAATGATTTTGATGCGGGTGCGGGACGGGTGGATCAGTTCACTCAGTACACCGTGAATACGCAGTTGGTACACGGAACGCTGATGAATATTGCGGATAATCCGACAAATGTTCAGCTTCCAGGAAGTTATGATTCTGAGCCGACGCAGCGGATTCCGATTATTTTGACCGGGAATGATTTCTCGACGTTGTATGCTCCGTTGACTCGTGATGGACGGATGGATAAGTTTTTCTGGGAACCCGATCGAGCAGACCGAATCGGTATCGTTGGCGGAATCTTTGAGATCGATCAGGTTCCAAAGAGCGATGTCGAGAAATTAGTCGAGCAGTTTCCGAATCAAGCGATCGATTTCTTTGGCGCATTGCGATCGCGTCTTTACGATGAGCAAATTCGCCGCTTGATTGATGATGTGGGACTCGATCGTATTTCTCAACGAGTCGTGAACAGTACTGAACGACCACCAGAATTCCGCAGACCCGATTTCAGCTTGTCGCATTTAATCGAAGTCGGAACTGCGATCGAACAAGAGCAGAAACGACTTCAAGAATTGCGATTAGTTGAGGAATATAATCAGACCGTTCGCAACCGTGGGTTGGGCGAAATTAGGATGACACCGCAACCTATTCACAATGGTGCAAGCGTTCAAGAACCAGTTCGATCGCCGATCTCGGTGCAAGTAACAAGCAGCTATAACGGACAGCCTTCAAGCACTCGCTTAACGCCTGAGATTATGAGCGAAGTCAATCAAATCTTGGGACAGGGACAGCGATTAGGAATTGAAGTGGTCGATTCCCGACGCTTTAGAACGAATTCTTGGAACTGTTATGGAATGTTTGAAGGAGATGGAGCGGCGGCAATTTCGGCTTTGGAATCTTGTTTAGATGAGCATCAGAGAGATTACGTGCGGATTGTGGGAATTCGCGATCGACAACGGGTAATTGAATCGATCGTGCATCGCCCGAACCATAACAACGCATAACAGCAATTAAAATGTAGCTGTTCATAATCTCACTATAGAGCGGCGATTTTCGCTGTTATCCTTGACGTTGAAAGGGGCACATTAGCGATGTTCTTAGAGAAGCTCTTAAGAACGTTGTTCTATTACCTTCAAGGATATGAAGATTAACGTTAAACAAGTTCCCATGCTCTTGAGTTGTGTAGTCGCAGTGCTTATTGTCGGAAAGTTGATCTATGACCGTATTGCACCCGCTCCCATGAGCCAAGAGCTTAACGAATCAGCAGACCGAATCAATAGTAAGCTTGATGCAATCAAGAAAGCGAAGTAAGGCTTGTTTGATTGTGTTTGATCATGCAATATGAGATTAAATCGATCAAATAAAATCCACAATACTTTCCACAAGTTTCTTTGTCGCTGCGTAGGGCAGTAGGTTCCGCGAGCGATAATACAATTATGGTTCTTGAAACGAGTGTGTTTTATGAATACTAGATTAGAAGTTGAATCAGCGATCAAGCAATTGCCAGAAAGTGAAGTGCGCGACCTTGCAAGATGGCTACAAGAGTATCTTGATGAGCGATGGGACGAACAAATTGAAGCTGATTTTGCATCAGGAAAATTAGATCGTCTGATCGCTAAAGCAGAGTCAGATATTGCAGCTAAAAATGTGAGAAATTTGGATGAAGTCCTTCGCGACGGCTGACTTTTGGGAAGCTTATGCTGAATTGTCGCCTGAGATGAAGGAGCAAGCACGAAAAGCGTACAAGCTTTGGAAGGAAAACTCACTCCATCCCTCTCTACATTTCAAGAAAGTGGGTAAAAAGCTTTGGTCTGCTCGGATCAGTGGTGGATATCGGGCATTAGCCCTGAAAGAAGGCGACGATTATTATTGGTTCTGGATTGGTGAGCATGACGAGTACGAAAGTCTTTTGAGTTAAGAGTTCGATCGAACAAATTCCCCAATACTTTCCACAAATTCCTTTGTCGATTCGTAAGGCAGTACATTTCGACCCGGAATAATCACACCTTCAGAATTCGGGAATCTTTGCAAGTAATCGTTTAAGCGATCGCTAACCTCTTCCCCTTTCCCCTCGCGGCTAATACTCGAAGCTCGATCGCCAAACACCGCCAAAACAGGCTGATGAATCTTCGCCATTCTTTCGGTGTAATCTTGTCGCCAATAACCTGATAAAAAGGCGAATACCGCGTGACGACTTCCTAAATTCTCTGATCCCTGTTTCAATGTCGATAACCATTCAGAATCAACCTGAGCTCCATTCGCAAAGAGTTGTCGAATCGAAAAATTTCTCAGAAACTCGGTGCGACGAGCATAGCGATAGAATCCGTTCCCAAATGGAGAATCGAAAATATTCCAGGCAATTCGATGCGATCGCTCTGAAGTGTCTCGACTCAACAGCGACATTGCAGGAGAACCGCTGAACACGATCGCTTTAACCAGATTCGGCTCGATGTTAGCAAGCTCGATCGCGATTGGAGATGATGCGCCTTGAGCAATGACGATCGCAGGTGTTTTAATCACCGTTTGCAGAAAGAATTGCAGTTGTCGTGCCCAATCGATCGGAGCATAAGCGATTCGCGGCATATCACATTCACCACAGCCGAGTAAATCGGGGTTGTAAATCGGATTTGGTTGCCAGGAATTGACGAATCGCTGCCAAAATTGACGCGAAAGACCAACCCCGATCGGGTGAATTAACAGTAATGGAACGCCTTGACCTTCGTGAAAGTCATACGCGCACCGATACTGATTCCATTGATAAAACTGAGTTTTGTTTAGTTGCTTCATGATTCCATTTTAAAAGGAAACTCAGCATGAATTTGCCAGCGTTGCCCGTCGTGTTTCAACAACGTTAGGTGAGACGCAACGAACTCGAAATGCAGCGATCGATCCTTGAATTCTTCCCACGCAAGCTTGAAATTCTGCTTGGTCAGATCTCGAAACGCAACTGTCATGTGAGGCGCATAAGGACGAGATTTTTCTTTTGGGTCAATTAGCCCGATCGACTGCTCTAAGTGTTCAATTAAACGCTGGTGGAGTGTTAGAAGTGGCTCTGTGCGATCGACATTGATATAAATCACTCGCGGAGGGAACGCACCGAAACCATCGAGTGTAATCGAGATTGGAGATTGGAACAGTGCGAAAGTTTCGATAGACTTTTTCAGTACCGCAAAGCGATCGTGTTTCCATTGAAACGGCGGCTGTAGCGTGATATGCGGAGGTGATTTGAATGCGTGACGACTGGCATAGTACTGATCAAAATGGGATTTAACTTCGGTAGCATATTGTTGAATTGCTGGAGAGGGAAGCAGCGCGATAAAGAAAAGTGGCTCTGTGTTCATAAGTTGCTTCAGGTACGAAAAAATCGGATTTGCGCCCCTTAAGTCCTGTAAAACTTTACTCCAATGCTGTGGTGATCCGTTTTAAGCTACAGCATGGGTTCCCGTTGATAAAAATGATAGAGGAAATGGGTCAATGCCTTGGTTCGTCAAAATTGAAGAAGGGATCGTAGATAAAGCGACGTTTGATCAATACGTTCCAGCCCATAAAGCATTTGTCAAAGACCTAATCGATAAAGGTTACGAGGCAAAAACTGGATATTGGGGCTGTTTTGGCGGCGGCATGTTGATGTTCAAAGCGCAATCGATGGATGAAGCCGAAAAAATCATCAAGCAAGATCCGCTGGTTCGTAATCACTGTGTGGATTACAAGCTTTACGAATGGAAAGTCGTGGTGGAATGACTTGAGAAATTGTCATCACTCGATCGACAAGAGTGCTATGCTAGAGAGCGACTCGGATCTATGCGATCGTAACGCCCAAACTTTGTCAGGACCGGAAGGTAGCAGCAATACGGGATGCTTATGATAGGCGTAGTCTCCGGGTCACCTTTGTTTTAAAGGTCGGTTTTCCATACCGAATCACGGAGATTTTACACTGGGCAACTCGTAGATTTCTGCATATCTTGGAGGAAACAGTACCAGGAGCGCGATTTTTATGGGTTTGGGAGATTTGGTTCAAAAAGCAATGTATCTGGGGATCGGTGTCGCTTCCTATGCGGGGGAGAAGGCAGGAGAGAAATTGACCGAACTGCGGGCACAGGTGCAGAAGGTTGCAGATGAAATGGTCGATCGGGGCGAGATGAACGCAGAGGAAGCCCGCAAGTTTGTGGACGATATGATGCGGCGGGCACAGCAGGCGAATCCGAATGTGACCGGAACCGAAGAACGCCCGACTGAGCCACGCAAGATCGAGATTTTAGACGAAGAAGAGCCGACCCCGACGCAAACTACTGTTGATCAAATGCGGCAACAGGTGGCAGATTTGCAGGAAGAATTGCGACGATTGAAAAACAATTAATCAAACTAAAGCCTCGACGATCGCAATCCGTCGGGGTTTATTTTTTGATTGTGGTGGAGAAATCTTCAAACCAGCCTTTGCGCTTAAAGAAAAAGATTAGGCTAAGCGCGATCGCAATCATTACTGCCCAACACATCACATATCCCCAATACCAATTCAATTCGGGCATATTCAAAGGGGACGCATCCGGATTAAAGTTCATCCCATAAATTCCAGCCACAAAAGTCAGAGGAATAAAAATGGTTGAAATCACGGTTAGAACCTTCATGATTTCATTCATGCGATTGCTAACAGAAGACAGATACACATCCATCAAACTCGCCGCCAATTCTCGATAAGTCTCCACCATATCCAGAACTTGAACCGTGTGATCGTAACAATCGCGCAGATAGATTCGGACATCATCGTTTACTAGATCTGAGCTACTGTCGCGAACTAAAGAATTGATTGCATCTCGAAGGGGCCAAATCGATCGACGTAACGTTAATAGTTCTCGCTTGATTGCGTGAATCTTCTCTAACGTCTGCCGTGTCGGACTTGCGACCACTTCATCTTCAAGCTCTTCGATGTTTTCACCATAAACTTCGAGAATTGGAAAAAAGCCATCAATAATCGCATCTAACAGCGCATACGCTAGATAATCGGCTCCACGTTTACAGATCGTGCCTTTTGCAGTGCGAATACGATCGCGGACTATCTCAAAACAATCATGTTCCGGTTCTTCTTGTACCGTCAGCAGATAGTGTTTACCCAGAATAAAACTCACCTGCTCTGAGTAAAATCCTGAACCCGATTCTTTCAGCACCACCATCCGAGCAATAATTAAGATCTGATCCCCGTACTCTTCAACTTTCGGGCGTTGGGGCACATTCACGACATCTTCTAAAACGAGTGGATGCAAGCCAAAAACGCGCCCCAACCGGAGTAGGATATCTTCGCTGCCCAAGCCTTTCACATCCACCCAAGACACCGATTCAGTATCGAGATAAGGGGTGCATTCTTCAGGTTCTTCAATTTGCAGGCGAACGGCTTTTCCATTGTTGTAATCGATCAGCACAATCACGGGCGGTTCGGCATCTTTGGGGATTGTGAGAGTGCCAGGAATTGTACCGGGAGCATCGTAGTGATAATCGATCGAAGAATCATCGTTGGGCTGAGCGATGAAACTAGAAGGCTGAAGACGCTTTCCGACCATGAGAAGTCCCCTTACAATTTACGGTGAGTCAGTCACAATTAGTTATAGACGAAATTTGATATGCTCTTATCGAGTTTGAAACAGGTAGTGTCCCTTTGACTGAATCGCCCCAGCCTTCTCCCTCTGCACTCGGAAATTGGAGTCGTCGTTTAATTGCCGCCATTTTGTTAGGAGGGCAAGTCATTGTGCATTTGCTGTCGGGTAGGATTCATCGCCGAAATACGATCGAGCAAATGGCAACCGCAGGACCCGAATCGCTCTTGATTGCCTTAGTCACGGCGATGTTTGTGGGTGCGGTGTTCACGATTCAAGTCTCGCGTGAGTTTATCAATTTGGGGGCAGGAACAGCGGTTGGGGGAGTGTTGGCGATTTCTCTATCGCGTGAATTGGCTCCGGTGCTCACAGCGGTCGTACTGGCAGGACGAGTTGGATCAGCGTTTGCAGCGGAAATTGGGACGATGAAGGTGACAGAGCAGATTGATGCGCTCTATATGTTGCGGACTGATCCGATCGATTTTCTCGTAATTCCGCGTGTCGTCGCTTGCTGTGTGATGTTGCCAATTCTAACGCTGCTTGCACTGGTAACTGGAATGGCAGGCGGAATGGTCGTTGCAGACTTGCTATATGGCATCTCGAATACAGTCTTTCTCAACTCAGCCAAAAACTTTCTCAGCGTTTGGGATCTCTGTAGTTCACCAATCAAAGGATTCGTATTTGGATCAATGATTGCGGTGATCGGATCGAGTTGGGGACTGACGACGACAGGGGGGGCGAAAGGGGTTGGACAATCGACTACGACAGCGGTTGTAACTTCGCTGCTGGCGATTTTTATTGTGAATTTCTTTTTGTCCTGGCTAATGTTCCAGGGTCCAGGAAGCGCTCTGGGTCGGGGACTATAGCAATTTAGAGCGCGATCGCGATGCAAAAGTCGTAATTCAGCCAGGACGAACAATCCGAATTAATTTACCCTGTAAAGATATTTCTTGTGCGATCGCTGCATCAATTCGCTGTGCCAGTGCTTCCCAATCCCGATCGTTAGTGCAGGCGATGATCTCAGCATGATCCGCGTAGAGGCGAGCCATCCGCTTACGGTTCCTCTTCCATGACGGCATTGTTCGCCTGGATTTCTGCTTCGATCTCGCTACGGGCGACGGCAGCATAAGCGCAGGCATGAGCCAGATCAGTGGCAGTAAAATAGATTCATACAAGCGAACTTAATAACGATTACGACGAATGACCTCCCTGAAGCTCTAAGTAATACTGCTAGAACTTCAACGAACTAATAGACCTGCTTTGAAAATAGATTTTCATCCGTAGTTGTGAAATCGCGATCGCGGACTACGATCGTATCTGATCTCCATGAAGCAATCGCCACAACGGAAATCCAGTAACCGTCATTCTGATCCAAACGTTGAGACATTTTTGGTTGTAGATGAGGCGAAAGCTCACTATATTTGGATGAATCTGGGCTGGCAGAATGGCGATCGCATTACGGGCATCACGGTCTATGTTCGGATTCGAGATGGGAAATTTTGGATCGAAGAAGATTGGACAGAAAATGGAATCGCCACAGATCTCGTTCGTGCTGGCGTTCCAAAGGAAGATATTATGCTGGCGTTTCATGCACCTGAAATGAGACAGTACACAGAATTTGCAGCAACATCGTAATAAAAAACTGACCAGACTGAGATTGAGCCTCAAATCTGGTCAGTTCAACAAATTGAAAGTTAAGCGCAAACTTGATTTAATGCCGCTGCGACTTCTTCCATCGATCGATCACCATCGATCGTGACTAACTTCTCACGCGATTCGTAGTAGTGAATCAATGGAGCCGTTTGCTCTCGGTAGACTTCGAGACGGCGGCGAATCGTATCTTCGTTGTCGTCTTTGCGTCCCCGGCTCAACATTCGGACAACCAGCACTTCATCTGGTACATCGAAATTGATCACGCGATCGCAGCCTTGATTGAGTTCATCCAGCAGCACATCGAGGAATTCTGCCTGTGCCACATTGCGCGGGAAGCCATCAAGAATCCAACCCGATTGGGCATCCGATTTCCCTAACCGTTCGCGAATCAAATCAATCACCAGTTGATCGGGCACGAGTTCGCCGCGATCCATGTATCCTTGAGCCTTCACACCGAGCGGCGTTTGAGCAGCCACAGACTCCCGAAGAATGTCTCCGGTGGAGATATGCGGAATATGATGGGAGTCAGCCAAAAACTTGGATTGAGTCCCTTTCCCGGCTCCGGGAGGTCCGACAAAAATCAATCGCGCCACTATTGTTTCACCATTCCTTCGTATCGTTGAGAGATCACATAAGTTTGGATCTGTTTCGCCGTGTCGATCGCAACACCTACCAGAATCAACAAGGATGTTGCTCCGAAGCCTTGGAAGACTTTCACCGGAGTGGCATTCTCGATAATCGACGGCACGATCGCGACGATAGCTAAGAAGATAGCACCTAAGAAGGTCAAACGATTCAAAACGCGCTCAACATACTCGGTGGTCGCCTTTCCAGGACGAATCCCCGGAATGCTCGATCCCATTTTTTTCAAGTTCTTCGACATATCATCGGGCTGCATAATCAGCGACGCATAGAAGAAGCTGAAGAATAGAATCAGCACAAAATAGAGTAAATTGTGCCAGATTGAAGTTGGACCGAGATAGGTACTGATGAAGTTCGCCACGTTTGCATTGTTAAACGTTTGAGCGATGATCACGGGAATCGTTAAGACCGTAGATGCAAAAATGATCGGCATCACACCGCCTTGATTGAGGCGTAGAGGCAGATAGCTACTTCTTTCAAGCATCATCCGTTTTCCAACTTGCCGACGAGCGGAAATGATTGGAATTCGGCGCGTTCCTTCTTGTACGAAGACAATTCCGACGACCATTGCCAAGAAGACAAGCAAGAGAATGACAACGCTGCTCACGACTGCTCGATCGCCTGTTTGCGCCAAGTCAAATGCTTGCCCTAATGTATTCGGCAAAGTCGCCACAATGTTGAGGAAAATCAACAGCGATGCACCGTTACCAACTCCGCGTTCTGTGATCAGTTCTCCTGCCCACATCACGAACATTGATCCAGCAGTGAGGGCAAGAACCGTTTGCACGACAAAGAACGGACTCCAAGATTCAGCAAACGGGCGCAGCAAGCCGATCGTTAACAAAGTACTTTGAACAACCGCCCAACCTGCGGCAGCATAGCGCGTATACTGCGAAATCTTGCGTCTTCCCGCTTCGCCTTCATTCTTCTGCAAATCTTCGAGCTTGGGTATCGCCGCTGTCAGCAGTTGAATAATAATCGAAGCGTTAATAAACGGCAGAATTCCAAGGGCAAATAGACCTAGCGTTCTCAAACCGCCGCCCGCGAATAAGTCTACGAAGCTTAACGCGCTATTGCCTTGAATTGCTTGTGAAAAAGCGGCTCGATCGATGCCCGGAATTGGGATAAAAATCCCTAATCGGACGAAGATCAAAATCCCGATCGTTAAAAGTAATCGTCCCCGCAATCCAGCCGCCTGTGCCATTTGGACAAAGGTTTCCTGAGCGGTGGGCGTTCTATCTCGACTTTCGACCATAGAAGGAATTCCTCGTGAACGCAATGCGGATGTGCGATCGCACAAATCCGATTGAAATAAAGTGGGTTTTAAGCGTTCTTACAGCACAAAATAGAGCCAAAGAACGACGAACATCCTATATTTTAGCGGGTCGTGGGGGAAGGCTGACAGAATTCCACGTCTAGAAATTCTGGTGACATTGCGTATACAATTCACTGATTCAGATTTGAGCAGGAATGATGGAGCAAATTCGCGATGTCACCATTAACATCCACGCCACGCAGAGCCAGGGAGATTTGATTGATTATGCGGCTGCGATTCATGGCAAGAGTGGCTCGGAGTTTATATTGGAAGCGGCATATCAGAAAGCGCAGGATGTTTTATTCGATCGTCGTTTTTTCGCGTTAGATAAACAGAAATTTGAGCAATTTGCAGCCCTTCTAGATTCTCTACCTGCTCCAAACGACAAACTACATGAACTGCTTAAAACAAAAGCTCCGTGGGAATAGATCGCCTTCATTTGTTCAGAAGCAATAATTCATCGATTTGATGATTCGGGTGCAGGATGCGATCGCTTCTCTCAGCTAACCAAGCTTCCCAAAACAAATCATTGAAGTAAAAAATATACATTCTCCGGAATACAGCCTCTCAGTATGAAGAGTTGAAGGTATCAGATAGAACTCAGCCCCGATGAAATTTAGCAAAACTGAAGGACAGAACGATTTTCTGGAAGCGGCAGCCCTACAAAAGCTAATTATTGCCGCTATGAAAGAAGCGACCGCAACGAATCCTCAAGAATTAGCAGCGTTATTAAAACAGATTTCTCAGCGTCATCGTTCTGCGAATTCTTATGTTCGATCTGAAGTAGTGCTATTGATGCAGGAGCTTAAAGAGTTGGTTGGAGATTTCGAGTACTCAACACCGATTCAGCCAGTCGTCAAACCTACCTTAAGTCGCTCAAAGCCCGGAATTAAAAAAGCCGTATTTGCAGGATGTATCGTAGCCGCAATCCTGAGCGCGATCGGATTTGAAACTGTCCGTCGTTCAACCGCGATCGCTCCTTCTTCTAATCAAGTTGAAAATTCAACTTCTGCTTGCACTGAAATCAATCCAGATCGCGTCATGATTGAAGGTTACTATCGTCACGATGGAACTTATGTCAGAGGGCATGAAAGAACTGTGCCAAATCATACCAAGGCGGATAATATCAATTGCCGACGAAGATGATAGTGTTACACAGATCCTTGTGATGGCGAAAAATGCGGCGTGATCCTCTGTTCTACAAATTGTTTCAACAGTCTCCAGCGCTCTTGTTTGATCTGATCAATCAACGACCTGACAACGCAGAGGACTATCGATTTGATTCGGTCGCTGTCAAAGAACCGAAATTCGAGATTGATGGCGTATTTCTGCCGCCTGAATCGGCTGAACCGGGAGTGGTCTATTTCTGCGAAGTGCAATTTCAGAAAGATGAAGAACTTTACGAACGACTGATTAGCGAATCTGCACTGTATTTCTATCGCAATCGTGCCCGCTTCTCAGATTGGCAAGCGGTTGTCGTTTATCCGTTTCGCAGCACTGAACAAAGCGATACTCATCCATTTCGATCGATGCTCAACTGCGATCAATTTCATCGCATCTATCTCGATGAATTGGGAGATCCAGAAACGCTGCCATTGTCGATCGCGGCTGTCGTTTTAACGATCGTAGAACCAGAGGAAGCCCCGGAAGTGGCTCGATCGTTAATATCTCGTGCAGAACAAGAGCTAGTCACACCCAGAGAAAGGCGCGACATAATAGACATCATCACCCCTATTCTGGTGTACAAATTTGCAACCTTAAGCCAAGCGGAGATTAGAGTAATGTTAGGAATCAATTTATCTGAAGAACCTCGTGCCATTCGAGAAGCAAAAGCAGAAGGTAGAGAAGAAGGTAGAGAAGAAGGCAGAGAAGAAGGCAGAGAAGAAGGCAGAGAAGAACAAGCGATCGCGCTGATCACCCGGCAATTAACACGGCGATTTCGACAAGAACTGCCAGAAGAAATACGATCGCAGTTCACCACTCTCCCGCTTTCAGCATTAGAGAAGCTGGGCGAAGATTTGCTCGATTTTGTGAGCGTCAGCGATTTAGAAAATTGGCTTGCTGAATATGAGTAATGTCGATCGCTACAAGTCACTCTGATTCTTTCCAGCGATCGACACCCACACAATCAAATCGATCGCGGATTGAGTTTTGATCCAACTTAAGGTCGGCACAACTTTGGCACTAATATCAGTGTTGCCTGCATTTGTGATTTCGTTAAAAACAGTCGTTGGAATTACGATTTCGTCGTAGAGTTGGCGGAGCAGATCGAGATGACCAATGGTAGATAGGTAAAAGATCGGCGAGGTATCACAGACAACGATCATCGCCAATCATTAGCCTCTAGAGTTTCTAAGTCTTGTCGAAAATCCTCAACACCGTAGTGAATCGGTATCTTACGACTTCCTAAGATTCGCTGAAACTCTAACTGATTCATGCCTGCAAACTGACTGGCTGTACCCAATGTGATTTTCTCTCGCTGAAAAAGCAGAATCGCGATTTCTAGTTTGAGGTCTGCTTCTGAGATATGTGCCGTTTGTAAAAACTCATCAGGAATGACTAAACTCATGGCGCTATGGTTTGGGAATTTAATTAGTTTATTCGGTTTCTTTCCAGCGATCGACACCCACACAATCAATCTCAAACTGATCCAACGCCCGCGCCACGACAAAATCGACTAGATCTTCGATCGTTTTCGGGTTGTGATACCAAGCTGGAATCGCTGGAACAATTCGCGCTCCCGATTCTGCCAAAGTCGTTAGATTGCGTAAGTGAATCAAGCTAAACGGGGTTTCACGGGGCACAATCACTAATTTCCGTCCTTCTTTAAGCTGCACATCTGCCGCCCGTTCGAGCAAATCAGAGCTTAATCCGGCTGCAAGTTTACCGACTGTACTCATGCTGCAAGGAATCACCAGCATTCCTAATGTTCGGAATGATCCGCTGGCAATATTCGCACCGACATCGCCCCAAGGATGACACGTGAGCTTTCCACCGAATTCGACTCCAGCTTGAGAACGCCAAAACTGTTCTTGCTGGACGGGTTCCGGAGGCATTCGGATGTTGAGTTCGGATTGCCAAACCATGTAAGTCGCTTTCGAGGCAACAAGCTCGATCGAGTAATCTGCTGATAAAAGATGCTTCAGTGCGCGAACTGCATAAATCAGACCCGAAGCCCCAGATACCCCAATAATCAAAGGACGTTTAACCACAACAAAACCCTAGATAAAAAATGCGGGTGTTATCCCGCACTTTCTATTATTCCTCACCAAATTCCTCATCGGGAGGTTCAGGCTGGAAGTCCGATCGCTCTTCTTCAAAGTCTTCATCAGTCGCTTCACTGCCACCACCTACGGCAATTAAATCGATTTGTTGGCGGTAGTAATCGACACTCTTGACTTGCACTTCGATACGATCGCCTAATCGATATTGTTTGCGATTCTTCCGACCGACTAGGGTTTGCTGACGCGATCGGAATTCGTACCAGTCATCTTTGAGCGAACTCACGTGAACCAAGCCTTCGACTAAGAGTTCTTCGAGTTCCACAAACAATCCGTAAGACTGAACCCCAGTGATCAGACCGTGGAATACTTCGCCTGTACGCTCTTTCATCAATTCGGCTTTCTTCAAGCCTTCTAAGTCATTCTCAGCGTCTTGAGCAATCTTCTCGCGTTCGGTTAAGTGAACGACGACTGCTTTGAAATGGCTTTCGAGTTCTTGATGCAAATCTGTGGGAAGAACGTTCCAGTTAATTTGACCATGACAAGAACTATGGCGCAAATCAACGCTATCTTTCACTCGTGAAGAACGTCGATCGCGTCCTTCTTCAAATACGGCATGAAGCGCTCGGTGAACGAGCAAGTCTGGATAACGACGAACCGGAGATGTGAAATGGATGTAACCTTCATCCAATGCCAAACCAAAATGCGCCTTCGGTTCAGTGCTGTAGAAAGCAGGCTTCATCGTTGAAAGTAACAGGTAAGTGAGAACTCGTTCTGCATTCGATTCCGCGAACGCATGAGTGAAGTTTTGATAGTCTTGAGGGCGAACTTCTTCCTCCTGTTCAAGCTTCAATTCGATGCCCATGCTGACTGCGAGTTTGACCAGTTCTTGAACTTCTTCGAGATCAGGCGTGGGATGCACTCGATATACGCTTGGGATTCCTAGCGCTTTTAAGTGAGAAGCGACAGTTTGATTCGCAAGTAACATCAACTCAACAATCATCGAGTGGATCGGAAGTGTGGAAGAGACGACCACTGCACCGAGAACACCTTCATCGTCGTAGTGGAATTTGCTGAAGGTGAATTTTCCAGCTTCTTCTGGTGATTCAGAACCGTCTGGACGAGCATAGATTTTCTCAGGCAAGTTCAGTTCAAATGCGCCTCGTTTGCGGCGTTGGTCTTTGATCGCATGACTTAATCGATCGAGTTGTGCCAATAGGTCAAAAATTGGCTCGAATTCTTTCAATTCTTCCGTATGCTGATCGGCTAAGATTGCCTCTGCTTGTTCATAGCTCAGTTTGTAATCGACTTGGATCACCGTGGGTTGAATCTCAAACTCGACTACTTGCCCGGATTCATCCAGCGTGATCAAGACCGAAATCGCGAGTCGATCTTTTCCGGGTTGCAGCGAACAGAGGTTTTGGGTCAATTGCTCTGGCAGCATTGGAATCACTAACTCACCCAAATAAGCTGAAGTTCCGCGTCTTTGAGCTTCTCGATCGAGCGATGATGCCGATTCTACATACCGCGCCACATCTGCGATGTGAATCCCTAAGCGCCAATTTCCTGCCTTCGTTCTCTCCAGCGTAATCGCGTCATCTGCGGTATCTTCACTGCTAGCTTTAATCGTCAATGTCGTTAATCCACGCAGATCAACGCGCATTTTCATTTCCGGCTTCGTCACCTTACTTGGTAACTCTTTTGCCGCTGCGAGAACGTTTTCCGAAAATTCGCGGGGTAAATCATGTTTGCAGCAAACGATATCAATATCTGCCGCATCATCATCTGCGCCTAAGACTTTCGCAACTTTGCCTAAAGGAGCATACTGTCCGATCGGGTAACGTTTGATTTGCACATGCGCTAAATGATCGATCGCTTGATCGAGCGTCAATCCGTTTTCATTCACCTGCAATTCAAACAACAAGCGATCGTCTAACGGAACGGCTCGAAATTCACCAGCCTCATTCCTTTTAATCCGAGCTAGAACCGACGGATTGGCTCGTTCTAAAATCAATCGAACTTCACCTTCAGGACTGCGACGACGACTGCCTTCTTTTGTCACACGGACTAAAACGCGATCGCCATTCCACGCATGATTGAGTTGGCTCTCACGAATATAGATATCTTCAGAGCCTTCCGTATCCTGAATCGCGAAACAGAACCCTTTACTCGAACAGCGTAACTTTCCTTCGACCACACCATCTTCAGTGACTCGGCGGTATTTGCCGCGTTCTTTCACCAAGACCCCGATCTTTTCGAGCGCATCCAACGCAATTTGGAGGCGGCGCAGGCTCGGTTCGTCGTTACACTCCAGCTTTTTCTCTAAAGCTTTGGGAGCGACTAATTTATCGTCTATGAAGTTAGCAAGTAACTCAGCGATCGAGAATTCCATGAAGCGATTTGTCCTCGTGTGTTGAACAGAGTGGTCGGGGGATTCGTCTTGTTGTCGTCGCTCGATCGCGGTGCGTTTGAGGCAGTCCTCTTACTGGCTGATTCACGATCGACCACTGAACAAGCCGATGAGTTTCCCAGTTTTAGCAGATGGGAGAACTGCGAACGGGTGCAGGTGGCTGATAGGAAGAGGGGTGAAGCTCCGAAGTTGACCAAAATCAACGGTTTCGGAAGTTCTGTTTCCGCATAAGAACACGCTGCCGTGAGAATGCCGAATGTTGCCAAGTTGTGATTCACCACTGCGATTGGGATGAAGTCACTTCTTTCTGCGCGATAGCCATGCGCTACACAACAAACGCGATCCCCTTTCTATTCTTACTCAGGTTGGGCGTGTTGAAACATCGATATTGTGAGAGTGACAAGATTGCAAGCTGCGATCGTAGCGTTATGACGGTGAAATTCTGTCGATCGTGTTTGATTTCGCGCTTATCAGTATTAGAAAAGCTGTTGTCAGATCAGTATTCGCTCAAGCAAAAGTTATATTTGAAGCAAGAAAAGTTGATTTCGCGCTAACGATTACTGATTTCGCTCTAACGATTGCTGATTTCGCGCTAACGATTGCTGATTTTGCATCAACAGAAACTGCAATTGCTTTAACAAAATCGATATTTGCTCGTACAGTTGCAGTTTTTGTTACGACAGAAATTGATCTGGTTGCAAGAATTCTAGAATTTGCGGTTGTGAATTCGGATTTTCGCTAGAGAATCATCGAGATCGAACTCCTGTTTTCTACTCATTCCTCGATCATAATCTTGAGCTATAGTGCGAGGACAGATTGAGAAATTGGAACGCAATGAGAAGGTTTAAACAATTCTTAGGCTGGATTATGGTCAGCCTGATTCTATTTAGTTGTTCTGCACCCGTACAAGCAGACTCGAATATCGACCCGAAGTTTGAAGCGCAAGTTTTAGAAGTGATTAAGAAGAATCCACAAGCCATTATGGATTCGGTGCAGGCTTACCAACGCGCTCAACAAGATGAACAGCGCAAAGCACAACAATCATTTATTCAGGAATTGCAGCAGAACCCTAAAGCGGTGATTGGACAGTCCCCGACCAAAGGCAAAGGAAGTACAGTCTTAGTTGAATTCTCTGATTTTCAATGCCCGTATTGTCAAGCGGCAGCAGGAACCGTTCGCCAATTCGTGACAAAGAACAGCGATCGAGTCACAGTAGTTTATAAGCATTTACCGCTCACGAGCATTCACGCTCAAGCCCTTCCAGCAGCGAAGGCAGCTTGGGCAGCCGGACAGCAAGGAAAATTCTGGGAATTTCACGATGGCTTGTTCGCGCAGCAGAAAGAAATCGGAGAGCCATTGTTTGCGAGTTTGGCGAAAAGCTTGAAATTGAATGTGGCGAAGTTCGATCGCGATCGCAATTCCAAAGCCGCAGAAGCCGCCGTCAATCAAGACATTCAACTCGCGGATAAACTCGGCATTAATGGAACACCATTTTTTGTCATGAATGGTCGTGTATTCTCTGGAGATGTTGAACTCGCTGCATTAGAGCAAGTTCTGAATCAAGCGCAGTAGATGGAAGTGAGAAGTGAACATGAAACGATGGATGTCTTGGCTTTGTGCAGTTCCCGTTGTGGTTTCGGTTTCAACGAGTGCGATGGCACAAACGCCAAATCGAGCGTATGCTCCAATTCCGCTGACACCAGGAAGAGAAGTGAACGATCGCTTATCCGATGCGGATATTCCCACGGGGCAAGGCAATTTTGCGCGAGATTATATTGTGCAATTGCAGGCAGGGGATCAAATCGCGATCGACTTATCTTCAGATAATTTCGATACGATCGTGATGCTGATGACCACGAATGGTTCAACGGTGGCAGAAAACGATGATGGACCCGACGGGACTACAAATTCGTTACTGTTTACTCGGATTACTCGAACTGGGAACTACATTGTTCGGGTGAGAGCATTCGGAGAAACCGCAGGCGGACCATTCAAACTCAGACTGACGCGATTAAGACCTGTGCAGTAGAGTTTGTCGATCGAGGTTTTCGCTACGTTGCGATCGGCTTGTGCCCCCTAAATCCCCCAAATTTGGGGGACTTTGAGCAAGAGAAATTTTCCGAATTCCAAAAATCTTTCACCCTTCAAAGTCCCCCAGAATGGGGGATTTAGGGGGCGACACCCGATCAAGCTGTCATACAAACAATTGATCAAACCCAAAACAAACAAAAAGAGGCAATCCAATTACGGATCGCCTCTCATCGTTTAAACCAATTAAAAAATAGTGTCGCTAAACTGCTTCAAAGTTCTTCTCACCCGTCCGAATCCGAACCACTTGATCCACCGGAGTAATGAAGATCTTACCGTCTCCAATTTCCCCAGTCCGAGCAGCAACGATGATTTTATCAACCACCATATCCACCTGATCATCCTCGACCACGATTTCAATCTTGAGCTTCTGTAAAAACTCAACCGTGTATTCAGACCCCCGATACCGTTCGGTTTGACCCTTCTGCCGTCCAAATCCTCGGACTTCAGAAACCGTCATTCCCACGATTCCGGCGTTGACTAATGCAATTTTGACTTCATCGAGTTTAAATGGGCGAACAATCGCTTCTACCTTTTTCAAGCGCCTACACTCCTTAATCCTAATTTCTATCGTTCGGGCATGACACTATCTATCATTGTTCACAAAATGAATTTTGTAACAACGAATACGATCGATAGTGAGTTTACCTGATCGTAGTGCTGTTTCCGAGTTTCGCACGAGCGATTAAAAATCGGAATTCCTAGTAGCAATTCGTAATTTGAGTGTTACGAATCAAGACGTTACTTAGAAGAAGGAGTTAACAACGGACGCACCAGCAAGAAGCCTGCACCAAAAGCACTAACAACGATTAAGCCAATGACGACTGCCAGCATCCAGCCGTTGAGTTCAATGTAGGAATCTTTCTCTGGCTTGATCTTGCGACGCGGCTTGCTGTCTTGCTCGATGATTAGCTTTTCTTCGATCGGCTCCAATGGCTTCAGTTCCAAATGGGGCGGAATCGGTTCAATCACAGGTTCCGCAGACATCCGAGGCGGCATCACGGGAATTTGAAAGGTCGGCTCTTCTAGAGTGAGATCAACACGAGGAGATGGGGTCGTCGAAGGCTGAATCGCATTCGAGAATTTGCGAAGCTGAAGGGCAGCCTGTACAGTCTTTTCAATTTCCTGACGCAATTGTTGATTTTGTTGAGCCAACTTTTGATTCTCGGTCTTGATTGACTCCATCGCGGTCTTAGTTGCTTGAAGCTCGGCAACGACTTCGCGATACACTGAGATTGGCACAGCAGGAGCGTGTCCAACCGACGATGTTGGGGGCAAGTTAACCGATCGAGATGGCGTTTTCTGCGTCATGGGGTTCATAGCGGTAAAGTAATCTGAAAAAGCGGAAATTGGTAATGCCCTCAGAATAGCTGCAATTGAAGCAATCAATGAACTTTTAGTCAAGTTTTTCGCAGAAAAATTTTCATTTCAGAATCGATTTCGGGGATTGCTGAGAGAATCGCTAAAAAATTACGAAAAGCGATCGCGCATCCGTGCAAATTCGATTGCTAAGATCGATCAGGTTATTTTCTCTAAATCCACCATGACACAAGCGCAAGAACACCCGGAAGTGAAATACGGTGAACGCCTGATCGAAGAAGGCAAGCTGATTACTTTTCCGAATCCAAGACCGGGACGACGCTACACGATTTCAATTACGCTGCCTGAGTTCACTTGCAAATGTCCGTTTTCTGGCTATCCCGATTTCGGTACGATCTATGTGAACTACGTGCCGGATCAGCGCGTGGTGGAATTGAAAGCAATCAAGCTGTATATCAATAGTTATCGCGATCGCTATATTTCTCACGAGGAAGCGGCGAACCAAATTCTCGATGATATTGTCGAAGCTTGCGATCCGCTAGAAGTTACTGTGAAAGCGGATTATACGCCGCGTGGTAATGTTCACACGGTTGTAGAAGTTACCCACGTGAAAGCTTTTTAAGAGGATGTTTGAGAAGGATAAAAAGCGGCTTTGCTACGTTGCCAGTCCGCCCGGAAATGAATCTCCGGGCTAATGGAGGAAACCCCGCTGAAGCGGGCTAAGAGAGTAATACGGAGTTCTTAGCCCAGTTTAGTGGGCTTCCCACGATTAGCCCGGAGATTCATTTCCGGGCGGGTGAATGCGATGAACGATTGCTTTTCAAGCACCCTTTAAGACTCCGCATCAAAAGCCATCCAGCAAAGTTTCCAACTGCATACGGCGGAAAGTCTGACCATAGGAACGTATTTCCAAGAACTAATCGCCCAGGAAGCGTTGCGCGGATGGCTTGAAGAAACGGAGGCTTCCAAAGTTGAAGAAACTCGATCGCACAAGAAAACAGAAAAACACCGATCGCAGTTTTAACGATCGACCCTTTCGGAAAGCAGAACTGAACCAGTGCAATAAAAAAAATCTGGTAAGCAATGCTGCCAAAGACATCGCTAAACCAGTCTGGGAAAATTGGTGAGAATCGGACAAAGTAACCAAGCGGGACAGTTAGTACGATCGTCAAAAGTAAAGCAACGCGATAAGGCATGAATTAGGTTTGGGCAAGTTGGCTAGTCGGAGTAGACTCAGCTTCATTCTGGTCGATCGCATCCAAAATGCCCAGAAATTCCCGCTCAAATGTGACCTGAGCGCGATTCGTTCTACCGCCAATGTAGATTGCTCCATCTTGCTCTAAGCCCCAAATCTGGGAGTGAGAGATATAGCTAAGAATCACACCCAACATCAGCAAACCGAAGCCGAGATAGACGATCGGGATTCCTGGATCAGCTTTGATTTGCAGACCAGTGCTACCGATTAGGTCAACGATCGACAATCGCACCCCTTTCACTTCAACCGCCATTCCCTTTCGCACTGTTGCAATTAGCTTTCCGTCCATGTCGTAGATTAACAGCAAGCCTTGTAAGTCTTTGGCAACCAAAGAAACACCATCGCTTAGATCTGGTTTCAAAGGAAGCCAAGTACCCCAGACTCGACCACCTACAGCATTCAGCTTCGCCATCGGGGATTGAAGTACCGGACTGTTATTGAGTCGGACTTGAATTGCAGCGATCGACCAATCCGCCTGATACATGGTTACGCCGTTATGTTTCATCGGCTCGTTCACGTGAATGGTTTTACGATCGACTTCTTTTCCGTCTTTATCCAACACCGACAAATCCGAATAGAACTGATCAATCTCACCTGTGGGTAAGTAATCAATCCAAAACCGATTTACCTTGACCGACCAATCTTTCGGAACCTGTGGAGCCGCCCAAATTCCTGCATCCACAACATTATCAATCTTGAACGTGCCGCCACTCGGAACCATTTGTTGAGCAATAAAGCCCGTTGTCGCACCAACCACACCACCAACCAACACCAAAATCATTGCAGCATGAACAATGATCGGACCAATTCGCCCGACTAATCCCTTATGTGCATAGAGCTTTTCACCTTCTCGGAAAATCTTGTATTTGCGTTGTTCGAGTAAGGTTGCAAGCTGATCTAAGTCACCTTTCGGAAACTCTGCACTAAGAGCAAACTTACGAAATTGGCGCGGCTGACTGTAGAAGTTCCAAGTGCGGGAAAACCAGCGCAGTGCAGGGAGTTGGCGCGTAAAGGTACAAGCTGTGAGACTAGCACCAAATAGAATCAATAAGGATAGATACCACCAAGTGCGATAGACATGATCAAGCCCTGCGGTTAGTAGAACTTTCCAAGTTAAAAAGCCAAATAGTGCAGGATGTTCGGGATAGTTCGCTTGATAGAATGTGATCGATTGCCCTTGCTCAATCACAGTCCCCGCAATACTAAAAACTGCGATCGCGAGTAGAAGCACGATCGCTAATTTCAAATCTGCTAAAACGGGGAGTAATTCTTTCTTAAAATACCGTTTTGGAACATTCACTAATTCTGTAAAAGTCATAGTCTAAAACGCAAATCGCGACATTAATGAAAACACACCAAATCCAACCAACAAAGCACCACTCGCAGGCGTAATCCAAGCCGACCAGCGACGTAACTCCAATAGTTTCTTAATTGCTGCCGTGAACGTTCCCGCTAATATCAACGGAGCAACATAGCCAGCGGTGTAACACAGCAACAATGAACCTCCTAAAATTGGATCTCCTGTCGATGCAATCCAAGCCAGAATCGTTGCTAAAACTGGAGTGCTACAGGGCGAAGCGACCAATCCAAATGTGACACCCAAAAGATACGATCGCACTCCCGCAGGCAGTTCTTTAGAAATCCATTCCGTTCCTCCAATTGAAGGTATCGCAAACGGTAACGCTTCTAATAAATTCAATCCCATCAAAATCGCGACAACGCTAACGACGATCGGTAAACCTACCCCGACCTGTCCGTAAACCTTTCCAAGCAATGTCGCTCCAATTCCCAATCCTGCCAAAGTCGTCGCCAATCCGAGCGAAAACCAGGTCGATTGTGCCGCCGCTTGCCAGCGAGATTTCGCCTCATAGCCGCCAATATATCCGATCGTAATCGGCAACATCGACAAAGTACAGGGCGTTAAACTCGTGAGCAATCCTGCCGCGAAAATAATACCAATGCTTATCGGTGTGATGTGCGCGAGTTGGGTAGAAACTAAGCGATCGGCAAATTGCGAAAGCTCATACAGTTGGGTTTGAAGCGTCTCGAACATAGGACTAACTCTGGAATATTAAGCGATTTGAAGCGCTTCTAATATTCTAAGAGTTAGCGGGACGGTCTGGGCTTCATTCGACGAGTTCGGGCTTCCGCAAACGAGATTACTTTGGGATTTTCTGCGATCGACATGACCTGCGCTTCACTACTTTCCCGCGCCACTCGAATCAACAACGCCGCACAGACCAGGCTCGAAATCATCGAACTTCCGCCATAGCTAAATAATGGGAGTGGTAATCCAGTTGTCGGTAAAGCTCCAGTTGCAACACCAATGTTTAGAAGCGATTGACCAACCATAATGACCATTACGCCGATCGCGACTAATCGATGAATTGGATTCTTTGCCTGCCGAGAAACAATCAGTGCCAAAGTCGCATAAGCAACCAACATCGACATGAATAGTACACAGCCAATTAAACCGAATTCTTCAGCAAACACCGCAAAGATAAAATCGGTGTACTGAATTGGTAGATAAAAGAGCTTTTGCTGCGATAAACCGAATCCAACTCCAGTAAAGCCACCTGACCCAATCGCTAACAAACTCTGAATCAACTGATAGCCATCTTGCAGCGGATCAGACCAAGGATTGAGAAACGACATGATTCGCCGTCGCTGATATTCTCGAATGCTGATACTTAGGGCTGCGAGAAATAGACCTCCGATCGCAGTTCCACCCAAATAGATATAAGGTAATCCTGCTGCGAGCGCCACCAACCATAAGGTCATACCGCAAAGCGCCGTCGTACTTAAATTTGGCTGAAGCAGAATTCCAACGAGCATTAAGAAAAATAGCCCAATCCAAGTCAATCGAACGCGCCATGTCAGCCGTTCCCACTGTCCGAAGATTCGGGCACTTTGCAGAACTAAGAACGGCTTAATCAACTCCGAAGGCTGAATCAAAAAGGGACCTGCTTCAAACCAGCGTTGTCCCCCGTTTACTTCTCGTCCGATGATTGTTGTGAGAAAGATGCCGCCGAGGAGTCCAATGAATGCAAAACTCGAAATTCCTTGGATGTACCGTAAGGGGGCATGAATCACCACATTGAATAAAATCATGCCGAGCGCGATCGCAATCAGTTGCCGCTTAAAGTAATACAACCCATCCCCGATCGCGTCTCCGACTGGGAACGAGGCACTATACATGACCGCCAATCCGACAAACAACCAGACAAAAGTAAGCCAGCGCAATAATCGGGGAGTCGCTGCCCAATCCATCGCGGTTGTGTCAAAAAACGGAATGAAGTGCCGCCAGTTCATCGATTTGCTAACTCCGATCGCAATTTTTCCAAGTCATCAAGTAGAAACACCGTCAATTGCCCCGAATAAGCTCTACCATTTTCGGTTTGAGCGACTTCGAGCCAGTAAGCAAACCGCTCTCCTCGGCGCAATTCCCCTTGCTGAGAAGCGATTTGAGCATTTTGTTTAGTCACTGCTTCTTGAATTCGGGCATCCGTTGGGTAGGATTTGACCATTTCCGCTTGCTCAAAATCTTGTGCGATTTCTAATCCATAGATCAGGCGCACCGATTCGCGCAGTCGATTTAATGTCACCCCATTTCGCATATCAAACAGAGACAGCGTTTCACTGCGGATCATACGCGCTCCGGGTGCAAGTCGAACCATTTTTCCAGGCGGCATGGTCGAGGCGTGAAACGTCAGTTGTTGAGCGGCGGTATTCACCCGTCGGACTAAAAATTTCTCATTTGGACTGGGGCGAACGGCGGAATTTGACTGCATCCAGACCGCAGCTTCATCAAGAGTTTGTCCGGGGATCGCTTGGGCAGGAGTCGCCATCAGCATCAATCCACCCATCATCAAGCCAATCTTTTTCATGGTTCTACTCCAAAGAAGACAGGCTTATCATTCACGGCTCAATTGCGACTTTGATCACTTTGCGCTGTTTCATATCCTGGAAGACTTGCTCTAGGTTTTGCAACGGTTGTCGATCGCTAATTAATAACTCAAATGGAATGGTTCCACTCGCGAGAAGTTGAAGTGCCGATCGCACAAACTCCGGCGTATTATGAAACACTCCTTTGAGAGTCAGTTCATTGTAATGGAGTTGCTCGGTGTTGACGGAAATTCTTGTTTCGCGTGGACAACCTCCAAATAAATTGACGGTTGCACCCGGACGAGCACAGTCGATCGCGGTTTCCCAAGCGCTCGGAACTCCGGTCGCTTCGATCACAATATCTGCGCCCCATCCATCCGTAAGATCTTTGACGAATTCTGGAATGTTAGCGATTTGCCGATAGTTGAACGTGTTTGCGGCTCCGAATTTTTTGGCAATTTCTAAGCGATCGTCATTTCCACCAAAGACATAGAATTCAGTTTGTGGAGCCATGACCGCGACGAACATTAAACCGATCGCGCCATCACCGAGTAGAACAACTCGATCGCCTGGTTTGTAGTTCGATCGAGCAATTCCATGTAAGACACACGCAAGAGGTTCCGTCATTGCAGCGATCGCATCAGGAACATGATCGGGAATCGGCAAAAGATTCTGTTGAACGATCGCGCTTGGAATCTTCAAATACTGGGCGAATGTTCCATTGTTGAAGCTCAGATCCGTACAGAGTGAAAATTCTTTGCGCTGGCAGAAGAAGCAAGACAAACAGGGAGCAGAATTATTCGCAACGACTCGATCGCCAATTTTCCAGTTTGTGATGGAGTTGTCGATCGCCACAATTCGCCCTGCTGCCTCATGTCCAAACAAAGTTGGAGGCTTTAACATTTTCGCGTGTCCGCCTCGTCGCCACACTTTAAGATCCGTTCCGCAAGTCGTCGCGGCTCCCACCTCGATCACGACTTCTCCGATTCTCGGTGTCGGATCATCTACCGTTTCCAATCGCAGATCTTCTTTTCCGTAGAGTAATGCGGCTAACACAGCAATTTTTCAACCTCAGAATCAAGCCTCTAATTTCTTTCTCACAATGTCGATCGCTATTTTTCCGCCAAAATCCGGGATCGGTGCAGCAGGTTTCGTGAGCTTTACTTGCACTTGAGCGACTTGATCGAATTGCAGAATCGATTGCGCGATCGACGTTGCCAATTTCTCTAATAAATCAAACTTCGATGTTTTGATCAATTTCTGCGTGAGTTCAATCACATCACAGTAATTGAGAGTGTCAGATAAGCGATCGCTGTCTCCTGCTTTTGCCAGATCAATCCAAAGCGTCAAATCCACTTCAAACCATTGACCTAATACCTTTTCTTCTGGCAATGCGCCTGTATATCCGTAGCCGCGAATCTGAGTTAAATGTATGCAGTCCATTACGGTTTGAAGTTATAGCCTTTACGAACGTAGTAGTTTTTGATCCAAACTCCAAAGCGTTTTACTGAAACGGTAATTGGCTCAGAAGTTCGATCGAATTTCGAGAGTACCATCAATTCTGCCGGATACCAATCATCTGAGAGAATCACAGCGTCTTTACCCTGTAGCGGTTTCGGATCGCGATACCAGAAATCGAATTGATCAATCCGATCGCTGACTGCAATTACATCTCGATCGTTTAATTGATACGCCAATGCTGAAGCAGAACGATAATCAGATGTGACTAGCAATGGATTGTTTAGCGTTTTGGATTCGGATTGTACGATCGCTGCAACTTCTTTCCAACCAAACAACATTCGAGAATCCGGATCAGCGTCTTTGCTAAACAATGCTGCTAATGGAAATACAGTGTAGTAAAAAACTAATATCGCTGAAATAATCAAACCATAAATTGCAGTAGCTCTCGGTTTCTTCAACACAAACGGAAGCAAGGGAAATAGTAATAAGTAAGCTGTAATATTCCAGTAATATACTGCTGCTGAGATCAAAGAGATGATTGTCAGTAGAGTAGAAGAGATTGCAAAAATCCAAAATGCAACAATTGGATAAATAGAATGAATTGGTAATCGAATTTTGATCAGACGGTGGAAACTAATCCAGCAAAATGGAGAAACTACGAGAAATGAAACTAGAGTGAATCCGAGGAATGAGCCGATTTTGATTCCTGGATTGACAGGCTGAACACTTCGATCGACATAATATCGAAACGATTGAAAATCATTAGAAATATTCCAAATCAAAATTGGAATTAGACAAGTGAGCGCGATCGCAATTCCAAAATAAAGTCGTCGATCGCGAAACAAAGGACGCAATCGAGCATTCGTAATCAGTGTGGCAAAAAATCCAAGTGCAACAAAAACGGCATTGTACTTCGAGAGGAATGCTAGAGAAAGCGCGATCGCACTTCCATACAATCGCCAAGTTTCTCCCCGCCCGTCCACGAGATAACTATCCAGAAATCGAATAAATAGATAGGCAGAAATCAGCGAAAAGGTAATTAATAGATGATCATGCCAAGCAAGCGCGAGAAATATAAAATAGAGTGGTGCGGACAATACCAGCAGCGCAACAACTCGAACGTTTAGATCTTTGTTCAGGTAGCTTACAATGCGATAGTACGTGTAGAAAAAAGCGATATTACTAAAGAGATTCGGCAATCTGAGCGTAAACGTCGATCGACCAAAAACTGCCGTAAAAACTCCCTGAATCCAAGCCTGTAATGGCGGATGATCATAATAAGACCAATCGAGATGCTGTCCCCAGAGCCAGTAATAAGCTTCATCCGAATTGGGAAATGCTGCAAACCAGAAAATCGATCGCAGCAGTAAGAACGCCAAAAAGAAAAAAATCATTCGATAGCCAGTGGAGCAACCACAGACGGTTTTGCATGATGATCGACTATACTACCGTTCGGTTTGAGCCGCGCTAATTGCAACAACAGACGAGGTGAACAATGCAGCCAGTAGATTACACAACGCTGATGGCGATTTGTGCGGAATTACGATCGCAGTGGCTTCCCGCTAAATTTGAGCAAGCTTACCAACGCGATCGATTCACTGTTCTTTTAGCGCTCCGAACCTTGAAAAAACGCGGTTGGTTAACCCTTTCATGGCATCCGCAAGCGGCTCGAATTCACTCCAGTGATCCGCCTCCACGTGATCCCGATACGTTTACTTTCAGCCAACAATTGCGACATCAATTAGGCGGACTGGCACTCGTTGGAATCGAGCCTGTGTCACCGTGGGAAAGAGCGATCGATTTACAATTCGCGCATCGTCCAGGTGAGCCTGCTTTGTGGCATCTCTATCTCGAAGTGATGGGACAGTACAGCAACGCGATTTTGGTGAATCAAGACAATGCGATCGTTACCGCAGCCCATCAAGTCAGTTCAAATCAATCGAGTGTTCGTCCAATCCAAACAGGTCAGCCGTATGAATTGCCGCCTGCCCGACTTGATCCAGCCCCAAACTTACAAGAAAGTATAGAAAAATGGCGATCGCGGATCAGTCTCGTTCCCGGTGCGATTCGCAAAAATCTCGTGAAATCCTATCGGGGTCTGAGTTCTGCTCTCGTTCTATCCATGTTGGAAAAATCAGGATTAGATCCCGATCAATCCACGGAGACGCTAACAGATTCAGAATGGCAACGATTATTTGAATGTTGGCAATTTTGGTTAAGTGCGATCGACAAAGAACAATTTCATCCCGGATTCACCCAGCAAGGACATACCGTAATTTGGGGAGACGATTCGATCAGCGTTCAGAAAATGATCGATCGATATTATCGCGATCAACTGAATCAGCAAGAATTCACCCAACTAAGACACCAAATCAGCCAGAAGCTCAATAACATTTTAGGAAAACTGCGATCGAAAGCCGCAGAATTTGAGAGCCGACTGGATCGATCTGATCGGGCGGATCAAGCGAAATATCAAGCTGATTTATTAATGGCGAACCTCCACGAATGGAAACCGGGCATGAAATCGATCGAGCTTGCCGATTTTGAAACGGGTGAACCTGTGAAAATTCCGCTTGATCCTGAGAAAAATGCAGTTTTAAGCGCTCAAGCTTTTTACAAGCAACATCAGAAATTGAAACGGACTCGTGCAGCGATCGAGCCTTTACTCGCGGATGTCCAAACCGACATTAGTTATTTAGAAGAAATTGAAACCGCGATCGCTCAATTCGAGAAATACGAAACGCCGGACGATTTGAAAGGACTCGAAGAGATTCGGGATGAACTCGTGCAGGAAGGTTATCTAGAAGGCTCGGAATATCGAAAGGCTGTCACTCAACAAGATTCCGCAATTCAGCCCTATCGATACAAAACGCCAAACGGTTTCGAGCTTCTGATCGGACGCAACAATCGCCAGAATGATCAACTCACATTCCGAACGGCGACCGAATATGATCTGTGGTTTCACACTCAAGAAATTCCGGGCAGTCATGTCCTGCTGAGATTGGAACCAGGCGCGATCGCAGACGAAAAAGATCTGCAATTTACAGCAAATTTAGCGGCTTATCACAGTCGCGCCCGTCAAAGCGAACAAGTTCCCGTCATTTATACAGAGCCGAAGCACGTTTACAAACCCAAAGGCGCAAAGCCTGGAACCGTGATCTACAAACAAGAGCGGGTCATTTGGGGGCAACCGCAGCGAGGAAGAGAAATCGCGATCGAGACTAAATCTATCAGCTAAACTTCTCGGCGGCTGAATCTACCATTAGTCAGAAATATGTCTTGAAACCATGAAGTTTCGTGACAAAAGATTTGTGTTTGTTGTTACAATGTTCAGCAGATAGGGATTATTACCTTATGAAGCCCGCTGCAAGTTGGGAAACGCGCAGAAGGGTTTTCTCCAATGTGAAACGACAACAGGTTGATCCAGAGCCAGCTTTGCAGAAAGGTTGGCTCTTTTATTTTATATCAGTACAGATTGAGACTAATTGTAACCCACGCAACATTAAGAGATTCGCTTTCTCAATCACTCACAGCATTGAACAATCCAATATCAGTAATAGAAGTAAGCAATAATACGATTTACTCTGATCTTAAAACATCATAAATCGCAGAAATGAGACTCATTCTCAATGTAGGATGGAAAATGTCTTTTCATTCGGCGCGTTTTCCACATGAGAAGGAATTCAAATCGCTCTTCGATCGTCAAATTCTTCGCCGCCTCACTGTTTCTCTCTGGAACTGCTTCTGGCGCACTTTTAGCAAGCTGCGGACAGTCCACTCCAACCCAGGCGAACCTTCAATCCTCTCCTGCTAGTTCGCCTGCTGTCAGTCCTTCCCCCGCTGCAAATACCGAAAATCGCTTACGTGTGGTTGCCACTTTTCTCCCAATTTACCTCTTTACAAAAGCAGTCGCGGGAGATGCTGCTCAAGTTGATATTCTGATCAAGCCAGGAACCGAGGTGCATGATTATCAATCCACGCCTGCCGATGTCAAAGCTTTATCCGAGACTGATGTTTTGGTCAAAAACGGTTTAGGAATGGAAGAGTTTCTAGACAGCACGATTAAGACCACGCAAAATGCAAAGCTCAAAGTTGTGGATGCAAGCCAGGGAATTAAGCCTGTGGGTGAACTTTCCCAGGTCGTTAGCAGCGGAAAAGAAGGGCATAGCCATGATCATGCTGAAGGCAATCCACACGTTTGGCTTGATCCAGTTTTGGCAAAGCAACAAGTTGAAAATATTCGAGACGGTTTGATCGCGGCTGATCCAAACAATAAAGCGAAATATGAAGCGAATGCTGCGGCTTACCTCCAACAGTTAGCGGATTTGAACAAAGAATTTGAGCAACGATTAGGGCAATTTCGCGATCGCACGTTCATCACGTTCCACGATGCTTTTCCCTACCTCGCTCAACGCTACAACCTCAAGCAAGTAGCAGTCGTCGAAATCCCCGAAGATCAACTCTCTCCGGCAGACGTAAAAGAAACGATCGACACTGTAAAACAATTTCAGGCAAAAGCCCTTTTCAGCGAACCTGGAGTCGATAACAAACTGCTCCAAGGTCTTTCCAAAGATCTCAATGTGAAACTGCGATCGCTCGATTCTTTAGAAGCCGGAGAAACCGATCCAAACCACTATTTCACAGCGATGCGAGCAAACTTACAAACCTTGGAAGAAGCGTTCAAGTGATTCACCCGATTGTCAAAGTTGAAGGCTTGACTGTCCTGCGAGGACGATACGCCGCGCTCGAAAATGTGTCGTTTGAGATTCCGACTGGCAGTTCCGCCGCGATCGTCGGTCCAAACGGTTCTGGAAAAAGTACGCTCGTTCAAGCGATTCTAGATCTGATTCCAAAGGCATCTGGGACGATCGAGATTTTCGGTCGTCCGACTCGTCGCTTGGGAAATTTGCGATCGCAAATCGGTTATATGCCGCAGAATTTTATCTTCGATCGCAGTTTCCCGATCTCGGTTGCTGAACTTGTCGCTCTGGGTCAGAGTGGCGGACATAAGAAAGCTGCGATCGCTCAAGCGTTACGGCGAGTGAATGCCTATCATTTGTGGGATCAAGCGATCGGAACTCTCAGCGGTGGCGAACTTAAGCGAGTCTTGTTGGCGTATTGCCTTGTAACACCTCGGAAATTACTCGTCTTAGATGAGGCTTTTGCTGAAGTGGATGTCCAAGGTGAAGCGGAATTTTTTGATTTGCTCAACGAACTTCGACAGGAAGAGGATTGGACAGTCTTGCAGGTTTCGCATGATCTTGATATGGTCAATCGGCACTGTGATTTTGTTTTGTGTTTGAATCGATCGCTGATTTGCACAGGCGAACCGGAAATTGCTCTATCCCGTGATAACTTGCTTCAAACTTATGGATCTGGTTTTAGCCGTTACCGACATCAACACTGATTTAGTAGATTTGCTCCAGTATCCCTTTATGCAAAGAGCGATCGTCGCTGGGATTCTGATGGGGTTGCTGTGCGGCTTTTTGGGCAGTTTCGTAGCACTGCGGCAATTGTCGTTCTTTTCTCATGCGGTCGGACACGCGGCGTTAGTCGGAGTAGCGATCGGCGTTCTAATTCAAGTTGAACCGACTTGGACGCTCTTACCGTTCACTTTATTATTTGGCGTTTCGGTTCTTTATTTAATCGACCAAACCGATTTGTGGAGCGATAGCGTTCTGAATATTGTGCTTTCGGGCGCATTAGCGATCGGCGTAATCTTGACGACTTTTATCAAAGGCTATCGCGGTAATTTAATTAATATTTTGTTCGGTGATATTCTTGCGGTGACTTGGACAGATATTTCACTGACTGCGGTGCTTTTAGTTATTAGTGTTACGGTTCTACTCGCAACTTTACGCCAACAAATTCTTCTCACTCTGAATCAAGCGGTCGCGAAAGTTCAAGGGGTTTCAATTCAGTTTCATCGCTATTTATTTGTAGTATTACTATCGCTAACTGTAGCAGTAGCGATTAAAGCGATCGGCATTCTTCTGGTCAATGCCTTTCTCGTGATCCCTGCTGCAACTGCAAAACTATTAAGTCATCAATTCAAACCGTATTTAGGTTGGTCAGTTGCGATCGGAGGTTTGAGCAGTATTGCTGGAATGATCGTCTCCGGAGCGCTCAATTTTCCGTCAGGTCCTAGTATTGTTCTCGTTCAATTCTGTCTATTTCTGATCGTATTCATCGTAGCGAAATTGATTTCGAGAACAAAGATTGTTGAGCCGAGAAAGCAATCACTACAGCAAGAATAAGAGCGTGATGGCAAAAAAGAGCAGCGGAAATCCGAAGGTAAGCACTAGAAATACGATTCCAAGTGTCGATCGGGGTTCTTGACTAGGCGTGCCTTGAGGAGAAAGAAGCCGCGCCAAAATATAGCGAAACTTGCAATAATAAATAGCTCCCCAAGCTGGCGTTTTTTGAATCAGAAAGGCAGCATTCCCCTCTAAATCCAAGGCAGCAGGAACGTAAAACTCAGCAAACCCTAACTTGCCTTGTCGTTCACATAATTTTTGGGCATCCGGTTCGACTCGATCGGCAACGTAAACGACGAGAATCGCGTTCCCAGATTGCAGCCCACGCGGAATTGAAGACTGATTAAGCTGTTTCGATTCTGGAATTAAGCGATCGCGATCGTTCAAAATCATTTCTGCCGATAGCGACCTCACACGCTGTACGAAAACGGTGTAATTGACGAACGTAAGAAGACATTCCCAATAGAACGATCGACGACTTGCGATAATTCTGTCTTGATCCGCCTGCAAAATTTGAAAATCTAACCGCTCTAATTCCGCTTGTTGGGCAATGAGAGAAGAATCAAGTGTCATCAGATTTAGCTCCAAATTATTGTTGGCTATGATACACCCTGAAACTTATTACTCGAACGAACGACGTTCAACGATAGAATTTGTGCGTGATATCAGAAGAATTTTGCTGTGAATTTGAAGTACGCATTAGTGCATGAGTGGCTGACTCCCGAAGCAACAGGCGGATCAGAACTCGTCGTGCAAGAAATTTTGAAACATATTGATGCCGATTTGTATGCCCTAATCGACTTTGAATCAACGAATCCGAAAAGTTACTTATATCAGCGAAAGATTGGTACAACATTTCTTCAGAATTTCCCATTTGCGCGGAATGGAGTTCAGAAATATTTACCATTTTTACCGATCGCGATCGAACAACTCGATCTGCATGAATATGACATTATTTTGTCTTCGTATCATGCGGTTGCGAAAGGTGTCCTCACATCGCCAAATCAACTTCATATTTGTTATTGTCATGCCCCCATGCGCTATGTATGGGATATGACCTTTGAATATCTCCGTAATAGTCGTGCAGGTCTTGGAATTCCCGGTATTTTCACCCGATACTTGTTGCATCAATTACGACAATGGGACGTAATTGCATCGAATCGGGTCGATTATTTCATTGCCAATTCACAGCATACAGCCCGAAGAATTTGGCGTTGTTATCGACGACCCGCAGAGGTGATTTATCCGCCTGTAAACGTCGATCGCTTTCCATTTGAAGCCCAAAAACAAGACTTTTATCTTACCGTTTCTCGGCTGGTTGGCTATAAGAAAATTCCGCTAATTGTTCAAGCATTCAATCAGTTAAATCTCCCATTAGTTGTGATTGGAAATGGCGCAGAATTAAAGCAAATTCAAAAGATCGCAAAACCGAATATTCAAATTTTAGGATGGCAACCTGATCACGTTGTAGAGCAGTATATGAAGCAAGCAAAAGCCTTCATTTATGCTGCCTATGAAGATTTTGGGATCGCACCTGTGGAAGCTCAAGCCTGCGGAACTCCAGTGATTGCCTACGGTGCAGGCGGAACAGCAGAAACCGTGAGAGACTTACGAACATCAGGGAATGGTACGGGAATTCTGTTTACAACCCAAACTAAAAGTGCGATCGTCGAAGCGGTTCATGCCTTTGAGCAACATCGATCAACTTTTCATCCCGAAAATGCTCGAACTCATGCGCTCAAATTTCATCCAGATTTGTTTAAACAGCGGTATCTTGATTTTATCGATCGAGCCTATCAAGAATTCCAAACCCGGTTACATTCTTAAAAACGACCCAATTCGCTAAAAATACTTCCCGATTGGGGAGCAAATTTAACGCTAAAAGAGTCTATGGCTTTATGATCAGGACTGTGTGTGGTGTGGAACAGTAAGGAGTAAGATGACTGCCGATAGCCAATTTGTCCCCGGCAAGCGGATTCGGTCGATCTTCAAGCGTGGAAAACCGGTTATTCTCAATACTTGGGATGCGCTTGATGGCGATTTTGCCAAACGTCTATTCGATATTGCGTTTTCGCTCTCCGTTCTTATTCTTTTTTCTCCCGTCTATCTAATTTTGGCGTTATTAATTGCCCTGAGTTCTCCAGGTCCAATTTTTTACGTGCAAGAACGGGTTGGAAAAGATTTCAAACGCTTTGGTTGCATCAAATTTAGAACGATGGTGCGGAATGCAGACGAGTTGTTACTCGATCTGATGAATTCCTCGCCTCAAATGCGTCATGAATTTGAAACAAATTTCAAGCTGAAATACGATCCCCGAATTACCTGGATCGGTCGCTTTCTGCGAATTACTAGCCTAGACGAGTTTCCCCAGTTCTGGAACGTCCTGGTAGGCGATATGAGCGTTGTTGGACCTCGCCCGCTCGTGGTTGAAGAACTGCCCAAATACGGAAGCCATATCGAAACCGTTCTCACGATTCGTCCCGGAATCACAGGCTTATGGCAAGTGTCAGGACGAAATGACATTCCTTATCCACAACGCATCCGCATTGATGTGTACTACGCCAGCTTTCGCAATTTCTGGCTCGATTTGTGGATTGTCTTTAAAACGATCGGAGTCGTGATCTTCCCAAAAAACAACGGAGCCTACTAAACCGAAACTTTAAATTCGTGCAGTGATCCGGATACCCTCGATCGCGGTCGTAATGGTTAGCAGCTTAGACAGATTGCTTCTCAATCTCAGCAATCCTGTCACTTGTCAAAAGCTGTCACAGCCGTATGGAAAGAAAGTCGCAAGTCTGAACTTCAGCAAAACTTTTTCTCGAATCCACGGTTTCTTAACACACAAGCCATGCCTTTCACGGTAGGGTTGGTGTTATTTGTGCTGCGCTTAGGGTTAACTAGGAACAGCTTATTTCATGTGTTCAGATTCAGACCGCATGGAATGACTCGGCATCGACAATCTCTAACCGTCTCTGTAATTGCAGGTGAGGAAAGCAAAGAATGACGCAACGTAAACGCGCACTGTTAACGGGTATCACGGGTCAAGATGGCTCTTACTTAGGGGAATTGCTACTCGAACAAGGCTACGAAGTGCATGGCATTATTCGCCGCACCTCCACCTTTAACACCGATCGGATTGACCACATCTACGAAGACCCGCACGTTGAAGGAGCGCGGCTCTTTTTACACTACGGCGATCTCACAGACGGCACGACTTTACGCCGCATCCTGGAAGAAGTCCAGCCGCAAGAAATCTATAATTTAGGCGCACAATCGCACGTTCGCGTCAGCTTCGATGCTCCTGAATACACCGCTGATGCAGTCGGAATGGGCGCACTCAGAATTCTCGAAGCAGCACGTGACTACCAGCAACGTACCGGAGCAGAAGTTCGCTACTATCAAGCGGGTTCTTCGGAAATGTACGGAAAAGTGCAAGCGGTTCCCCAAACTGAAGAAACACCGTTCTACCCTCGTAGTCCTTACGCCTGTGCCAAAGTGTTCGCACACTGGCAAACCGTGAACTACCGCGAATCCTACAATATGTTCGCGTGTAACGGAATTCTGTTCAATCACGAATCTCCGCGTCGTGGCGAAACTTTTGTGACCCGCAAAATTACTCGTGCAGTGGCTCGTATCGTTGCTGGACACCAGAAAAAGCTCTACATGGGCAACCTGGATGCAAAACGCGACTGGGGATATGCCAAAGATTATGTTCGAGCAATGTGGTTAATGTTGCAACAAGAGCAGCCTGATGACTACGTGGTTGCAACGGGTGAAACCCACTCGGTCCATGAATTTCTCGACATTGCCTTTGGACGGGTGAATCTCGACTGGCATGACTATGTTGAATTCGACGATCGCTATTTGCGTCCGGCAGAAGTTGATTTGCTCATCGGTGATCCGGCGAAAGCGAAGAAGCTTCTGAACTGGGAACCTTCCGTAACGTTTGAAGAGTTAGTGCATCTGATGGTGGATGCTGACCTGCAAGCGGTGGGAATTAACACGAATGGCAATGGGGAGTCGAAAGTCGAAGACTACGCAACGATTCGCCAAAGTTTGATTGGGGTGTCCTTCTAGGAAAACTTACGGAAACAAGCGCCATGACCTCAACAACTTTAAATCTGCAAAACAAGCGCATTCTGGTTACAGGTGGAGCAGGCTTTCTCGGTCGTCAAGTCGTGGATCAACTCTGCGCGGCAGGGGCTGATCCACAAAAGATCACCGTACCGCGATCGCAAGATCTCGATCTCCGCAAGATGGAAAACTGCCAACGTGCGGTAGATCAGCAAGACGTTGTGATTCACTTAGCGGCTCACGTTGGGGGCATCGGACTGAATCGCGAAAAGCCTGCTGAGTTGTTCTACGACAACTTGATGATGGGAACGCAACTCATTCATGCTGCTTACGAGGCAGGTGTACAGAAATTTGTCTGTGCTGGAACGATTTGCGCGTATCCCAAATTCACGCCTGTTCCGTTCAAGGAAGATGACATCTGGAACGGCTACCCAGAAGAAACCAATGCACCGTATGGAATCGCTAAAAAGGCGCTTTTGGTGCAGCTTCAGTCTTATCGCCAGCAATACGGATTCGATGGCATTTACTTGTTGCCTGTGAATTTGTATGGTCCTGGAGATAACTTCGATCCGCGTAGCTCTCATGTGATTCCGGCATTGGTTCGGAAAGTGTATGAGGCACAACAACAAGGATTAACTGAGCTTCCGGTTTGGGGCGATGGCAGTCCGACCCGCGAATTCCTCTACGTCGATGATGCGGCACGAGGAATTATAGTGGCGACTCAGAAATATAGCGATCCTGATCCCGTGAATTTGGGAACAGGTGAGGAAATTTCGATTCGTGACTTGATCGTGTTGCTGTGCGATTTGATGGAGTTCAAAGGCGAGATTGTTTGGGAAACGGATAAACCAAATGGTCAACCGCGTCGTTGTTTGGATACCGATCGAGCAAAAGAGCGCTTTGGTTTTACGGCTGAAGTTGGCTTTGAGCAAGGGTTGAAAAATACGATCGACTGGTATCGCCAGAACGCTCAATAAAGTGTTCTCCCGATAAGTGAGAGGGCGTTCTTCGGAGCGCCTTTTTTAATGTGGAAAACAGATGTTTGGAGCACAGAGATTTGGAAAGTCGATCGTAGAAATCTCCAATGTGACCAAATCTAATTTCCGAATCACATAATTATTCGTATCAGCGATGAATAAATGCGTTTCCGTAGCGCTGATTCCAGAAGGTTCATTTAGAGAATTTTGAGCGATCGTAGAACAAAATCCATCTGCATCAATTCGCTTAATTTTGTGATTGTAACTGTCTGCGATCCAAAGATTTTCCTTAAATTCAACTCCTAAACAATGCTGCAATCGTGCAGTTTCCCCAATTCCATCAACATCGCCAAAGGTATACAAATCTCCACCGCCGCAGATGGTTTTAACTTGATTGGTTTCTAGATTTATCGATCGAATCGAACTCGTTTCACTATCAGCAATAAACAATTCTTTCCCATTCGTCGAAACTCCACTCGGTTGAGCAAATGCCGCCTCTTGAATTGCTCCATCGAAACTCGCTTCGGCTCCTGTTCCTGCAAAGGTTTGGATCGTATTTCCTTGCAATTCCCAAATTTGATGTGCGCCTGCCATTGCAATGAATAGTCGATCGCCAATTTTCTCCAAATCCCAAGGCGAATTCAAATCCACTTCTAACGCTTTGCCACCATGTGGATAAATGATTCGGCTTTGAGTTCCAGTTCCAGCGATCGTACAAACCGTTTTTGACTTCAAATCGATACATCGAATCGCATGATTTCCCGTATCTGCGACATAAAGCTGTTGAGTTTCACGATCGAATACCATTCCCTGCGGTGCTGAAAATTCCGCTTGCTCGAATGCTCCATCAACGAATCCTGAATTTCCATTGCCGACGATTTCGAGGATTTCACCGTCGATCGAACTCATCACAATCCGATGATGTCCCGTGTCAGCAATAAATAAATGCTCATTGACGAGAACTTTTCCAGGAAACGCCAAAGGAGAAACAGGAACTTTCTCAAGTGCGAATTGAAGCGATCGTGGTTCGATCTCATTCTTCTCAATCAATTCTTGAATCAATTGATCTAAAAGATTCCGTCTTCCTTCACCTGCAATCGACGTGACAATATAGCCTTTTGGATCGATTAAAACAAACGTCGGATAAGCGCGAACCGCGTAAGATTCCCAAACTTTGAAATCTCGATCGACTAAAACCGGATGTTCAATTTCGTATCGAAGAATCGCTTGGCGAATATTGTCGATCGAGTTCTCATTCTGGAATTTTGCTGAATGAATGCTGAGGATGGTTAAGCGATCGCGATATTTCTGCTCCAAATATTTCAAATCTGGCAAGCTGTGGATGCAATTAATACAGCCATACGTCCAGAAATCGAGCAAAACAATTCGCCCTCTAAACTCTTTGAGAGATAGAGAGCGATCGACATTCAACCACGCTAAATCCTTCGGAAACTCTGGAGCGCGAACCATGAGATCTCACTATTCGGCACTCTCTGAGGATAGCGCAGGCTCCGGAGTCAAGACAGGCTGGGAGATACGGGGCTTCAGCGGTATTCCCAATCGGCGTTCGAGTTCAGTTTGAGGCTCAAACTCAGAAGGTGCAGCTTCGGAAGCAGGTTCCTCAACAACAGGCGGCTTCTCTTCTTGAACTGGCGCTTCGACAGGTTTTGGTGTCGCTGAACGTAGATTCTCAAACGGATTCGGCTTCAGTTCAGGTTTTACTTCTGGTTCAGCGGGGCTTCCGATCGGTGCTTCGATCTCCGGAGTCGTCGAATTGTCAGGAGTCGGAGGAACGATCGGGGGTTTCGATTCGGGGCGTTTAAATCGATCGAAGAACCCCGCTTTTGGTGTTTCCTTCACCTCCGGAGCAGGTTTAATCTCAACAGGTTCGGCGGGTTCGACCTCAACAGGTTCAGCCGTTTCAACTTCTGGAGCCGTTAGATCAGCGGGAATTGGAGTCGAGGATGGTAGAACAATGGGTGGTTTTGATTCGGGGCGTTTAAATCGATCGAAGATATTCGCTTTCGGTGTTTCCTTCACTTCTGCGGCAGGTTTAACCTCTACGGGTTCGATCTCAACAGGTTCAGCCGTTTCGACCTCCGGAGCCGTCAAGTCGTCGGGAATCGGAGTTGGTGAAGGAAGGACGATCGGCGGTTTCGACTCCGATCGCTTAAATCGGTCAAAGATATTCGTCTTCGGTGCTTCTTTCACCTCTGGCGCAGGCTGAATCGGTTCTGGTGCTTTCTCTTCTTCGGGTTGAGCTTCCTTCACTGGAGCGGGAGGCTCGTTCTCAATGTCCGATCGCACTTCATCCGGGATCGGAGGCACAACAGGCACAACACTCGGACGCTTGAATCGATTAAAGAATCCTCCTGGTGCTTTAGCTGCCGGAACTTCAGGCACAACGGCTTCAGACTGTTCTGGTTCTTCTGGTGCTTCAATGATTTCCGGTTCAGGACTGGGTTCGACTACAGGCGGAGCGCTTGGACGCTTAAATCGATCGAACATCCCATCCTGCGGCTTTTCGACTTCTGTTTCTGGTTCAGGCGCGATCGTGGCTGGAGGCGCAATCTCTTTTTCCGGTTCAGGCATCGGCTCTGGAGTCGGTTCGATTATCGATTTCGGCTCAGACCGTTTAAATCGATTGAAGAAACCGCCTTGAGGTTTCGGAGCTTCAGCAGGTTTCGGAGCTTCTTTTACTTCCGGTTCGGTCGGCTTCTCTTCAACAGGTGGCGCGACTGGAATGGGAGTTGGTTCTGGAGCAGGCTTGTAATTTGGATCAACGATCGATACCGCTTGATCAAACGAAATCTCACCCCGAACGAGCTTCGACAGCGTATCCTGTCCGTTTGGCTCGTAGTTGAAAACTCTTGCGGTGTTGTTGTAAACGTTTTGAACTGGATTGCCTTTCTCGTCAACGTATTCGAGTTGAATCCAGTTCTTACCGGGTTTGAAGCCTTTTAGATAAATTGGCTGCCAGCGATCGATCGTAAAACTATCACCGTTCACTGTTACTTTTACGCGCCAATCCGCCACATCATCTTTATCATCTTCCTGGGCGACAATGTGCAGCGGTGCATTCGTCAAATAGAAATCCAATAAAATCGGTTCCGCCCCATACGTAGCTTGTGGACGGCTATAAGTCAATAACGGCAGTTTCGGATCAGGATTGTTGTTCGGCGTTTTCGTAAATACGTGAAAAGTCACTTGAGCGAATGCGCCATCATTCTTAAAGCTTTCGTGCCAAGGGCGACCCGCAAACGCTCGGATTGTATGAGTTCCCGCTGCTAAATCTTTGAATACGACTGGCTGACTGACATCGTAAACCGCTTGATACGGTTGATCATCCAGGAATACATGAAGGTGCGATCCCAAGCCTAATTTCTGATCTTTATATAGAGACAGATCTTTAACGTTGAATTTGACCGAAACGGTATTATCGTCCAGTACCTCATTTGGGCGAGGAGACACGATCGACACTTGCGGCTGATACTTGTCTAACAGCGGCTTCAATTGCTGAATCACCTCTGGCGGCGATGCTTCTGAAATCTTCCCTGCTTTTTTCGGGGCTGCCCAACTCGGAGCAACCGCACTCAGATTAAGCAGCATTGCCAAGACTAATGAGACTGAAAGAGTTCTAGCCGTCCCGCGCCAGCGCATGATCCCAAACACTAGATATGTCTCCCCATCAAACACACTTTCAACAGCAAATCGCTGTCCCTTCGGCACTATAGCGGAAAAACCAGGACAGAGGAGCGCGATCGCAATAAATCCCCGCACTTCTTGAATATCGGTCAAGATAGGATCAAAAGCGTAGTTAGATCGATGAACGCATCGCAGATTACTAGACTTGACGATCCAGATGCTGCTTTAGAAGTAGCGAAGCAAGTTGTAGAGCAGCTCGTTCTGCCTACCTTGTCTGAAGAGGGAAAGGAGACATTTCCCCTCACTCTCGCTGAAAACATGCCAGCGATGTTCTCAGATACGAATGTGGATGTCTTTGGTATGCAAACAGACCAAGGTCTAGCTGGATATATTGCAGTTGGTAGAAAATCTCATATTCATCACCTCTTTGTGAGGGCTGATCAGCAGCAGAAAGGCATTGGTCGGATGCTACTTGATTTCGTGGAACAGCGATCGAGAGAAGCTGGAATCCCGCGATTAACGGTGAGAGCCTCATTGAATTCAGTCTCTTTCTATGAGAAGTGCGGCTTTGAGAGCACGACCGAGCCACAAGAAATCAACGGAGTCAGATGTCAGCCGATGCAGAAGCCCCTTGCTTGACGAAATCCCCAACCAGACAAGCTAAAACGCGCTCCTCTGCTAAAAATCTGGGGATCATGGCTCAATCTCTGACACTAAGCGACTTTTGCAACAAATCATTAACAGCAAGATCAAAAAATATCAATTATGCTCAATCGATTTGATAGTAATTTCCAATCCTTGAGGAATGTAAAGTTAATCAACAATCTCTTGACTTTTTATGCGAGTGTAAACGCTGAGACCCAAGCAGAGTCAAGAAATCCTGAACTTTGAATTATTGTTAATAACCTTCAGAAACGTTTTCATGAAAGACCTATAATGACCCATTGAGAACCCACGAAGGCAACCTTCCGAATCACGGGAGCCAACTGGAACCTCAGACCAAGCCCATAGCTGCATCATTCGCGGTAACGCAACTAGGTCTAATCCCTTAGTCATCCGTTGCAGCAAAGCTTAACAGAAGGGTTTGAGACCAGCGCCGGATAGGGGGAATACCTCGTTCCTTGTCTAGAGAGAGGAGAGTCTCAATGACAATTAGCCCACCGGAGCGCGAGGCGAAGGCACGGGTCGTCGTTGATAAAGATCCCGTTCCTACTTCCTTTGAGAAGTGGGGGCAGCCGGGACACTTCGATCGAACCCTGTCAAAAGGACCCAAAACCACCACTTGGATTTGGAACCTTCACGCCAACGCTCACGATTTCGATAGCCATACAAGCGACTTAGAAGACGTTTCTCGCAAAATTTTTAGCGCACACTTCGGTCACTTAGCCGTTGTGTTCATTTGGTTGAGTGGAATGTACTTCCACGGCGCTAAGTTTTCAAATTATGAAGCATGGCTCGCCAACCCCACTGGAGTCAAACCCAGCGCGCAGGTTGTGTGGGACATCTTCGGTCAAGAAATTCTTAACGCGGATGTTGGCGGCGGCTTCCACGGAATTCAGATCACCTCTGGATTCTTCCAACTGTGGAGAGCATCCGGCTTTACAAACACCTTCCAGCTTTATTGCACCGCGATCGGCGGCTTAGTCATGGCTGGCTTAATGCTGTTTGCAGGCTGGTTCCACTACCACAAACGCGCTCCCAAACTGGAATGGTTCCAGAATGTGGAGTCGATGTTGAATCACCACCTGTCTGGTCTGTTCGGACTCGGTTCATTGGGATGGGCTGGACACCAAATCCACGTCTCTTTGCCGATCAACGAACTGCTTGATCGTGGTGTACCTGCGGACAAGATTCCTCTGCCTCACGAGTTCATCCTGAACCCGCAATTGATGGCGGACATCTATCCCAGCTTCGCAAAAGGTCTTATTCCTTTCTTCACCCTGAACTGGGGTGAGTATTCCGACTTCCTCACCTTCAAAGGTGGATTGAACCCCGTCACGGGCGGACTCTGGCTGACTGATACCGCGCATCACCACTTGGCGATCGCTGTATTGTTCATCATCGCTGGACACATGTACCGCACCAACTGGGGTATTGGTCACAGCATCAAGGAAATCCTTGAAGCTCACAAAGGACCGTTTACCGGAGAAGGTCACAAAGGTCTCTATGAGAACCTGACCACCTCCTGGCACGCGCAACTGGCAATTAACCTGGCAATGGTTGGCTCTTTGAGCATCATCGTTGCTCAGCACATGTATGCGATGCCTCCTTACCCCTACTTGGCAACCGACTACGCAACTCAGTTGTCAATCTTTACGCACCACATGTGGATCGGTGGATTCTTCATCGTCGGTGGTGCGGCTCACGCGGCAATCTTCATGGTGCGCGACTACGATCCAGTTGTGAACCAAAACAACCTGCTCGATCGCGTTCTGCGTCACCGGGATGCCATCATTTCCCACTTGAACTGGGTTTGTATCTTCTTGGGCTTCCACAGCTTCGGTTTGTACGTGCATAACGACACGATGCGAGCTTTAGGTCGTCCTCAAGATATGTTCTCGGATACCGCAATTCAACTTCAGCCCGTGTTCGCGCAGTGGATTCAAAACCTCCACACGCTGGCTCCGGGTGGAACCGCTCCGAACGCACTGGCTCCGGCTAGTTATGCTTTCGGTGGTGGAACGATCGCAGTCGGTGGCAAGGTTGCCATGATGCCGATCGCACTGGGTACGGCGGACTTCATGGTTCACCACATCCACGCTTTCACCATTCACGTGACAGTTCTCATCTTGCTCAAAGGTGTGCTGTTTGCACGTAGCTCACGCTTGATTCCTGATAAAGCCAACCTTGGTTTCCGCTTCCCGTGCGATGGTCCGGGTCGTGGCGGTACTTGCCAAGTGTCTGGATGGGATCACGTGTTCCTCGGTCTGTTCTGGATGTACAACTCCTTATCGATCGCAATCTTCCACTTCTCGTGGAAAATGCAGTCCGATGTCTGGGGTACAGTTGCACCGGATGGAACGGTTGATCACGTGACGGGCGGTAACTTCGCTCAAAGTGCGATCACCATCAACGGTTGGTTGCGCGACTTCCTGTGGGCACAAGCAGCACAGGTGATTGGATCTTACGGTTCGGCACTGTCAGCTTACGGACTTCTGTTCTTGGGCGCTCACTTTGTTTGGGCATTCAGCTTGATGTTCCTGTTTAGCGGACGTGGCTACTGGCAAGAACTGATCGAATCGATCGTTTGGGCGCACAACAAGCTCAAAGTTGCACCGTCGATCCAACCACGGGCACTGAGCATTATTCAAGGACGGGCTGTGGGCGTAGCTCACTACCTCTTAGGCGGAATTGTCACCACATGGGCATTCTTCCTAGCTCGATCAATTTCAATCGGATGAGCGAGGATTAATAAACAGCTATGGCAACTAAGTTCCCAAAATTTAGTCAAGACCTTGCCCAAGATCCTACTACTCGTCGGATTTGGTACGGGATTGCCACCGCTCACGACTTTGAAAGCCACGACGGAATGACAGAAGAGAAGCTTTACCAAAAGCTTTTCGCAACGCACTTCGGTCACTTGGCAATCATCTTCTTGTGGGCATCCGGTAGTCTGTTCCACGTTGCTTGGCAAGGCAACTTCGAGCAATGGATCAAAGATCCGCTCAACATTCGCCCGATCGCTCACGCGATTTGGGACCCTCAGTTTGGTAAGCCCGCTGTAGAAGCGTTTACTCAAGGCGGCGCAAACTATCCTGTCGATATCTCTTACTCTGGTGTTTACCACTGGTGGTACACGATCGGCATGAGAACGAACGGCGACCTGTATCAAGGTTCGATCTTCTTGCTGCTCTTGTCTGCTGTCCTCCTGTTCGCAGGTTGGTTGCACCTCCAGCCGAAATTCCGTCCGAGCTTGGCTTGGTTTAAGAACGCTGAATCGCGCCTGAACCACCACTTGGCTGGTTTGTTCGGAGTCAGTTCACTGGCTTGGGCAGGTCACTTGATCCACGTTGCAATCCCTGAATCTCGTGGACAGCATGTGGGTTGGGATAACTTCCTGTCCACCATGCCGCACCCAGCAGGTTTAGCACCGTTCTTTACTGGAAACTGGAGCGTCTATTCGGCAGATCCGGATACCGCGAACCATATCTTCGGAACGGCTCAAGGATCGGGAACGGCTATCTTGACTTTCCTCGGTGGATTCCATCCGCAAACAGAATCGCTGTGGCTGACCGACATGGCTCACCACCACTTAGCGATCGCGGTGATCTTCATCGTGGCAGGTCACATGTACCGCACCAATTTTGGTATTGGTCACAGCATTCGAGACATTCTGAACGCGCACAAGCCGCCTGCGGGTGGTTTGGGTTCAGGTCACACTGGGCTGTATGACACCGTAAACAACTCCTTGCACTTCCAATTGGGTCTTGCCCTGGGTGCATTGGGAACGGTGACATCCCTGGTGGCACAGCACATGTACTCGATGCCTCCTTATGCGTTCATGGCGAAGGACTTCACCACTCAAGCAGCACTGTACACCCATCACCAGTACATTGCAGGCTTCCTGATGGTTGGAGCATTTGCACACGGCGCAATCTTCTGGGTTCGTGACTACGATCCAGACCAAAACAAAAACAACGTGCTTGCACGGATTTTGGGACACAAGGAAGCCATCATCTCGCACTTAAGCTGGGTATCGCTGTTCTTGGGCTTCCATACCCTCGGTCTGTACGTTCACAATGACGTAGTGGTTGCTTTCGGAACTCCTGAAAAGCAAATCCTGATCGAGCCTGTGTTTGCTCAGTTCGTTCAAGCTGCTCACGGTAAAGCACTGTATGGCTTCAACGCTCTGTTGTCGAACGCGGACAGCATCGCCTCTAATTCTGGTGCAGCTTATCTGCCCGGTTGGTTAGATGGCATCAACAGTGGTACTAACTCGCTGTTTTTGACGATCGGACCTGGTGACTTCTTGGTTCACCATGCGATCGCGCTTGGTCTGCACACCACCACCTTGATCTTGGTTAAGGGCGCGTTGGATGCTCGTGGATCGAAACTGATGCCTGACAAGAAAGACTTCGGCTACGCATTCCCTTGCGATGGTCCGGGTCGTGGCGGTACCTGCGATATCTCCGCATGGGACTCCTTCTATCTGGCAATGTTCTGGATGTTGAATACGATCGGTTGGGTTACGTTCTACTGGCACTGGAAGCATCTGGCGATCTGGTCTGGTAACGTGTCTCAGTTCAACGAAAGCTCGACCTACTTAATGGGTTGGCTGCGTGACTACCTCTGGCAGTATTCCGCTCCGCTGATCAACGGCTACAACCCCTACGGCATGAATAATCTGGCGGTTTGGGCTTGGATGTTCCTCTTGGGACACTTGGTCTGGGCAACTGGATTCATGTTCTTGATCTCGTGGCGTGGCTACTGGCAAGAATTGATCGAAACGCTGGTGTGGGCACATGAGCGCACTCCGCTGGCGAACTTGATTCGCTGGAAGGACAAGCCAGTTGCTCTATCGATCGTTCAAGCTCGGTTGGTCGGTCTGGTTCACTTCACGGCAGGTTATGTACTGACGTATGCAGCCTTCGTGATTGCCGCAACTGCTGGTAAGTTCGGTTAATTGGACTGAATGTGTTAGGTAAGTAAAAGAAATCCCTCGCCTTCGGGTGGGGGATTTTTGCTATTTGGTTATGGGTTTCATCTTCTAGAATAGGAGCAGAATGGAGGCGACTTATGAGTTCTGAACAACAGTTAGTCGATAAATGGAGAAGTCTCACACCTGCGAAGCAACAACGGGTAATAGATTTTGTTGAGCATTTAGAATCTGAAGATTCGGATCAGGCGAATGAGGAGATGTTATCGTCTGAGCCTGAGATTTGGTCGCCCTACGGAACTCCTGCGGTTGCTCAAGCACTTTTGAAGCTTCTTGAAGAAGATCCGGGAGAAGAGCTTGACTAACCCGACCGGATTTTCTTACTGCCCTGCTAATGCAACTGAACGAGAAAGAAATGGTTTACCTTACGTTCCAATTGTTCTGATATATCAAGCTCGATCGATCGCTGTCAATGGACTTTTGGACACGGGAGCAGCGATTAATGTACTTCCCTACTCACTAGGTCAACAACTCGGTTTAATTTGGGAAGAGCAACCTCTTCTTGAAAAACTTTCAGGGAATCTCGCCTCATTTGAAAGTCGGGGCGCTCGATTAGCTGGGATGGTTGAGCCTTTTTCTCCAGTTCCTCTTGTCTTTGCTTGGACAAAGAGTAATTCCATACCTCTGATTCTTGGTCAAGCTAATTTCTTTCAAACTTTCCAAGTCTGCTTCGATGGGTCGGATCAGATTTTTACGACCGTGCCCAAGTGCTGAGTGCGATCGTGTTGAGTAGAAGAAACACGATCGCTTGTGAGTGGCATTGTCGATCGTTCAAGCTCGGTTGGTTGGTCTGGTTCACTTCACGGCAGGTTATGTACTGACGTATGCAGCCTTCGTGATTGCCGCAACTGCTGGTAAGTTCGGTTAATCGGACTGAATGTGTTAGGTAAATGAAGAAATCCCTCGCCTTCGGGTGGGGGATTTTTAATGAACTTAGAAATTGGGGAATCATATTGAGAGGTACCACTCAGCGATATGCCACACACCACTGAAGCAGCTTTCGATTACAGTAGACGTAGATATACCTGCCACATGTTTGCGGGTTTTCAACGAGAATTAAGAATCTATAATGCTGAAGGCGATACTCTAACTATTAACCCAAGTTGCGGGTTAGGCAAGCCAGAGAAACTTTGTATCGATGAGCGCAAAGAAACCAGCGCAGCGATTGCTGCGCGTCTGGTGTAGAGCATTGCGCTTTACGTGCGAGCATTGCGCTT
>NZ_JBNXVP010000042.1:0-58763 GCF_050565645.1 Leptolyngbya sp. AN10 | reverse complement strand
ATCTGCGTGCCTTAACTCGCTACTTATTGTTCGAGAATTGGGATCATTTGCTGACCTTTATGATTGAAGGACTGGAGTTAGAAGTCCCGCCCAACTCCAGTTGATTTTTCATAATGAGAATTGCTGCCAATGCACAGTTGCACTTGCGTTTTGGGAAACACCGCTTCAATGGCATCGGGAAACCCGGTCAAGCCATCACAGCAAGCAATAAAGATATCCTTCAAGCCCCGATTCTGAAGCTCGGTGAGTACAGCGAGCCAGAACTTTGAGGATTCGTTTTGCGTCATCCACATGCCCAACAATTCCTTCTGCCCCTGGAGGTTGACTCAAGAGAGCTAAGTGAATCGCCTTGTTGACCACGCGCCCGTCTTGCCGCACTTTGACGACAATCGCATCCAGGTAGACAATCGGGTAAAGCCGCTCTAACGGGCGACTCTGCCACAGTTTGCGGGCTTCGTCTACCGCATCAGTGACTTTGGAAATCAAGCCAGAGGAGACTTCGACTCCATACAAATCCTGCAATTGGTCTTGGATGTCTCGCACACTCATGCCTCGTGCATACAAGGACAGAATCTTGCCATCAAACCCGTTAAAGCGTGTTTCGTGCTTCTTGACAATGACTGGCTCAAACGCGCCATTTCGGTCACGCGGAATCTCAATTTCGGCAGTGCCAAACTCGCCCTTAATTGTCTTTTTGCTGTGTCCATTGCGGCGGTTGCGGGGTGCGCTTTCATCCGGTTTAAGTTCGTTGCGTTCCTCTTCTAAGTGGTAGTCCATCTCGGCATTCAAACAGCGCTCGACCAATGCTGCACTCAGTTGTCTCAGCAATCCATCTTTGCCGAGTAAGTCTTCAGGATTTTTGTAGTCTTTGAGCAGTTCATCCAGTAATTCGTGTCGAAAGGTCATAAGTATTGCTCGTTGTGTTCAAAGGTCTATTAGATCAAACTTTTGACCTTGACACAAAACAATTTACAATCCCCATTTTCGTGTGCGACCCCTGGGTTGTTTCGAGTGGGTTGCATTCGGTAGTGGTCACAGATCGCGGCATACATTCGCGTCAATTGAGGATTGCGTCCTCCGGTATTGCGATATGCGGCACTGAGGCTATCGGTGCGATGTTGTTGGGGCACTCCGCCACAGGCAAACAGTGCGTTCTGTAAGCCCTGGGATAAGCCCACAAAGCTCTCGCCGCCTTGAATCACTTGTACATATTGCCAGCCACTAAACGCTAGTCGGTAGTGATACAAAATGTGCTGAAATGGCTGCCCTTTTATGGTCACGGTGACACCCTTGAGGTGTGTAAAGTCAGACAGTCCCAGCACTCCCGGAGAATGCTGGATTTTGAACATCACTTCTTTCGGTTGCCCGTGTTGAGCCTTCCAGTCTTTCACCCGTCGTTCCACAGTTCTGACCTTGTCGTCATACTGTCCGGGATATAACTCTTGCAGTGCTTCAAACAACGTGATGGGCGTAAGGCGCGGTTCACGCTCTAGCATCGGAAGCAGAGTCGCTTCCCAATGCCCATCCAACGGGTCTTGACGAGTCTTCCAGTCTCTCGGTCGCCCGCGTTTGGGTCGATGAGTCCCACTCTCAATGCGTTGAGCGGTGCGTCTTGAAATCCCAGCCTTCGCTGCCGAGGTTTGTCGGGAATGTCCCGATTGTTTCGCATTCATGTACAGTTGAACCTGTTGATATTTTATTGATGCAGGCACTAGGAGTCTCGATTTGCGGTTGGGACAATTCCTAGTGTCTTTTCTTGCGTGAACACTTTGTGCAGCGAAGCTCGCTCGTTTGATCAGATTTGATGCACTGAACGATGCTCACTGATCCGGTTTCCAAATGAAAAGGTGATCTCTAACTTGGAAAGTTTGGGATGGGCAATGCAATTGTCGTTTGCGCCAATATTATTGTCGCGCCATAAGAGTAAAGCGGGACGCAAGAACCATGATGTGATTTTGATGTTCAAGCTGTTGATCTTGCAGCAGTTGTACAACATCAGCGATGAGGAGCTAGAGTATCAAGTGAATGACCGCCTATCGTTCATGCGCTTTTTGGGCTTGAGTTTGGGGGATGTGGTGCCCGATGCGACAAGTGTGTGGCTGTTCCGTAAACAGTTGCGGGAGTTGGGACTGATTGAGGCATTGTTTGAGCAATTTGACAGCTATCTGCGAAGTCGCGGCTATGCAGCGAAAGGTGGGCAAATTGTGGATGCGACGTTGATTCCAGTGCCAAGGCAACACCAGCGCAAGAAAGACACCGAACAGCCAGAGCAGGGGGAGATTCCAACGGGATGGACGGAACACCCGAAACGGTTTGAGCAGCGAGACTTGGAGGCACGATGGACAAAGAAGCATGGCAAGAGCTACTTCGGGTACAAAAGTCACATCAGCATCGACGTGGAGTATGGGTTGATTCGACGCTATGCCGTGACCGATGCTTCGGTGCATGATTCGCAAGTGCTGGGGCAACTCCTTGATGATGAGAACGAAACGGATGCAGTGGGGGCGGATAGTGCTTATCGGTCTGAAGCCATTGAAGCCGTGCTAGAACTGTTGCAGTTTGAGAGTCACATCCATGAACGCGCTTATCGCAATCATCCACTCACCCAACAACAGCAAGCCGATAATCGAGACTGTTTTAGTACTCGTGCTAAAGTCGAACACGTCTTTGGTAATTGGATCATGACAATGGGCGGTAAGCTTGTGCGCTCGATTGGACTGGATGCAGCAACGGCTCACTTGGGACTGAAGCATCTGACTTACAATTTCAAGCGATTAGTGTGTCATCAAGCCCAAATTGCTGCCTAATTCTGACAGAGATCGAACTCTGATAGCTGATCTAGAAATAGAACTCCCCGGTGGCTCGTCTTTGACAGAGCACTTGTTCTTAAAAATTGGATTTTTCGAGGTGCCCTATGGTTATCGAATGGTTGAAAGTCAAAGTCCCGATCGAACTGCGCGAAACTTACATCGAAAAAGATGCAGAAATTTGGACAGAGACACTTTCAAAATATTCAGGCTATGTTGGTAAAGAGATCTGGTTCAATCCCAAAGATGAAACCGATCTGATCATGGTGATTTATTGGGAAACCAAAGATGCGTGGAAAAGCATTCCAGCCTCTGTTCTCGAAGACACCGATCGACGTTTCACCGAAGCGATGGGACAATCCTTTCCTTTCGTCGAAGAAGGTGAATATCAAGTGCGTAAATTTAGCAACCGTTAACGATGCTGAACTGTCCTCGCTGTGGTCAATCGATTTCATCAACCGCGATCGCATGTCCGCGCTGTCGAACTCCGCTCAAGGCTCATGGTCATCCCGGTATCGTGTTACATCGATCGACCGGAGAGGAATCGCTGTGCAAATCTTGTCTCTATGATGCGGATGACACCTGTAATTATCCACAGCGACCCGATGCGCGAGAATGTACGATGTATCACAATGTCACGATCCCGATCGTGAGTACTCCACAGCGCTACGAAACTTCTCCAGGCGTGTGGATGCGTCGTAATGCAGGATGGATCGCGCTAGTGATGCTCATCGTATTAAGTTTCGGATTGGCATTATCGCGCCGCTAATATCAAACAAAATGATACGGCGGTAATGCCTCTCCCAATCCCAACTCCCAATGAGGGTATTGATTCTGCCATTCATTCAGATGTTGATACAGCGTCATTTCTTCCTGTTTATTAATCAACAAATATAGTTTTTCAGTTCCATCTGATCCGGGTTTTAGTTTTGTATCAGGATAAACCTGCTCGATTTCCGATAAGATTTCCTGGAATTCTTGCAGTTGTTGATCTTTCTGGTCGATGTGAGTTTGAAACTGCTGCTTTTTCGCCTGAAAATAATCGCGTCCCTTCAGGCTGCCATTCGTCTCAGGATTTGCAGGCAACTCAAGTTCGATCGGCGTTAATTTCAAACGATATTCTGCTTTGCCTTCGAGTTGATTGAGCTTGTCTAAATATTTAGCGCGATTCTCTTCTAAATGAGCAATTAAGCGATCGTGTGATAAAAATTTCGTTCCAAACCGCAGCGGTAGAATTGTCACTTGCCAAAACAAGTCGCAAATCACGCGATCATGCGTCAAAACTGCCTGGACTAATTGAGTGTCATCCTTCTCGATCGCTTCAAACTCTAAATCCGGTTCTACTAAGGCAGACAACCTATCGACCTCAACGATCGCTAAATTTCCAGCAATCCCTTCAGTCAGTTGTAGCGGTTTAGTCGGCGTTTTGAAGAAAGCGTAGGTATACATTTCGGCTCGAACGATGCTCCACTTTAGAGTCTATGCGATCGACTTGTCTTCCTGATGAAGTTCATACGAAAGTTTGGAAATCTGGATGCTTTCTGGAAATCATTACGATTGCTACTAGAAACTTCATAACTATCAAGTGTGTGTACGGGTGTAATTTAGCAGGGTTGAATTATTAAACTAAACCAGAGAAAATCAGCCAGTGTGATCTGTAAGTGAAAAGTAAAAGATGCGGCGATTTTTTTGGACAGGATTGGCTTTGGTTGCAGGATTATTAGGTTCAACGATCGTCACTGCAAGTACTCGATCGAATTCTCAAATCGATGAGGTAACTCGATCGTATTGGTTAGCAGCACATAACTTAACCAAAGAACAAGTGACATTACTCGATCGATTAGAACAAACAACACAGAAGCCCGAAGCAAAACGCCTCAGAACTTTAGGTGGACAAGTCTTACTTTATACTTCCTCAGTCGATCGCTTCCTCAAATCGAACTATCCCGAACCCGAACTGCTTTGCTCGCCTCCTCCCGGACTAGGCGAAATTGCTGGAACAGATAGCGCAACCATAGAGCAAGTTCAAGTTTACTGCTCACTTTATCGATCGACTCGCGCACTATCCACGGTCAGAACTCGCTTAAACCATCAAGCAAATCTACTAACTTCTGGATCGGGTTCAGGTGGAAGAAAGCCCACTCGTCAAGTAACGAAAAAACCTGTGAACATTCCCGCAGCGGTAAACGTTTCGAGTCGAGATGTTTTAGTCTTAGTCGAATCTTCCCGAAAGCGACTTGCACAGATGCAGCCTGCATTCCCTCAAGATCTACGAATTTCGATTACGCAACCGAGTACGCCTCCTCGATCAGCAGACGTGCGGTAACTTCAGTGGAGCCGTTAGGATAAGTCTGACCTTCACTTTTTACGCGATCGCTCATGTTGTACCGACGTTTTGGACGCACCGAACTTCAGATGCCCGTTTTTTCTTGCGGAGGAATGCGGTATCAATTCAAGTGGCAAGATGTTCCGCAGGGTGAAGTGCCACCGGACAATCAAGCGAATCTAGAAGCGACGATCCGACAGGCATTCGATTTAGGCATCCATCACATCGAAACAGCAAGAGGATACGGTTCTTCAGAAATGCAACTCGGTGAAATTCTGCCAAAACTGCCCCGCGAGAAGCTGATTTCTCAAACCAAAGTTGTGCCAATGTCAGACCCGAAAGCGTTTCAGAAAACATTTGAGAAATCACTGAGCTATCTGAAATTAGATTACGTCGATCTTTTAGGTCTGCATGGAATCAACAACGAGGAAACATTAAGCGATGCACTCCGCTGTCTAGAAGTGGTGCGGAAACTTCAAGATCAAGGAAAAGTTCGATCCGTTGGCTTCTCAACGCATGGATCGACTGAGATTATCGTCAAAGCGATCGAGACAAACGAATTCGATTACGTCAATCTACATTGGTACTACATCAATCAGCAGAATTGGAAAGCGATCGAATCCGCTCACGATCGCGATATGGGTGTCTTCATCATCAGTCCCTCTAATAAAGGTGGAAACCTCTATGATCCGCCCAAACGCTTAGTCGATCTGTGTGCGCCGCTTTCCCCGATCGTATTCAATAATTTATTCTGTCTCAGTCATCCTCAAGTCCATACGCTGAGTGTAGGAGCCGCTAGACCAAGCGATTTTGATGAGCATTTGAAAACCTTAGAACTGCTCGATCGAGCCGATGAAATTTTGCCGTCGATCCTCGATCAATTAGAGCAAGCCGCGATCGAGCGATTGGGAGCCGATTGGGTAAAAAATTGGCAAACTGGACTACCCACCGTTGACGAAACTCCGGGACGCTTGAATCTCCACGCCGTTCTCTGGTTACGAAATTTAGCGATCGCTTACGACCTCGTAGACTACGCCAAGATGCGGTACAACCTGCTCGGACAAGCCGATCACTGGTTTCCAGGAGCGCGAGTGAATCAGATCGACATTGAGGCGATTCGTCCTTATTTATCTCAGAGTCCATTCGCCGATCGTATCCCCGAACTCTTGCGCGAAACCCATCAACTATTGGGCGGTGAAGCCGTTAAACGATTATCGCAGCAATAACCATCAAGAAAAATCTTCAAAATTTAAACGCTCAAACTTTTTACTACAGGGTAAAGTAAGGAGATTCGTTTTATTGCCCTCAGTGCGGACACTGATTTTTTCTCGTGATTGCCATCTACCCCGGCAGCTTTGACCCGATAACCTACGGACATCTCGATATCATTAAACGAGGTGCTCACTTGTTCGATCGTGTCATCGTCGCCGTGTTGCGGAACCCAAACAAAACGCCGCTCTTCAGCGTTCAGCAGCGACTCGATCAAATCCGAATCGCCGCCCAGCATCTACCCAACGTCGAAGCCGACAGTTTTGAAGGACTCACCGTGACTTACGCTCAGATGCAGGGAGCTTCCGCCCTGATTCGCGGCTTACGGGCAGTTTCAGACTTTGAAATGGAACTCCAGATGGCACACACCAATAAAACGATCGCCACTCAAATCGAGACCGTGTTCCTCGCGACCTCGAACGAGTACAGCTTCCTCAGCAGCAGTGTGGTCAAAGAAATCGCCCGCTTCGGCGGCTCGATCGATCACCTGGTCCCCACCCACGTCGCCGAAGATATTTACCGATGCTACGCCAAGACTCACCCAGTATCACCCCGGACGGATTTAACTCAAGCGATCGTCGCCACGACGCTCCCAGAGACGTGCAACGAGTAGGCAGTCTCGATATTCAGCGGGAACTCAATCGGCTAGAGGAAATGATCCTTGATAGCCCCAGAATTCCGCTGTCCCGCCGGACAATGATCGACGAGGAACAGTTTCTCGATCAGCTAGATTTGGTGCGCCTGAGTCTGCCAGAGGCGTTTCATGAAGCGATGCAGATTGCCCAACATCGGGAAGAAATTTTAGATCAAGCAGAACAGTACGCTCAAGAACTGGTCGAAGAAGCGGAACGGCGAGCGGCACAGATTTTGAATGAAACTGGAATTATTCAACGTGCTGAGCAAGAGGCGCAGCAGATTCGCAATTCGGTACAGCAGGAGTGCGAGGTCATTCAGCAGCAAACGATGGCACAGATTGAACAGATGCGAAGACAGGCACAGAAAGATTTAGAGGAAATGCGACGATTGGCGATCGAAGAAAGTGAGGATGTCCAGAACGGCGCAGACGAATACGCCGATAAAGTCTTACGCGATATGGAAGCTCAGATGAGCGAAATGCTGCGAATTGTGCGAAATGGACGCGCTCAACTTCAAATTAATCAACCGCAAACGGCTCCGAAACCGATGCCGAAACCGAATATTGACCGTAAACCCCAGTAACTTCGAGCGATCGCTAGGGGTTTAGAAGATCTCTTTAGCGATCGCTCAAGAAGTTGAAGTTTTGTTTGGAGTTCTGCCATAGGCTGTGTTATATTAACTGAGGTAACAAAATCAATACGGGTCGCTAGCTCAGCGGTAGAGCATTCGGCTTTTAACCGATTGGTCTCGGGTTCGAATCCCGGGCGACTCATAGAATCAAAACGCCATGATCAAGCTACGGTTTTTGGAGTCTACTATGACTCGCTTAGCCGATCGTCGTGCTCAAAATATTGACGGTGATTTTTACGTTGATCGTTCTTGTATTGATTGTGATACTTGTCGCTGGATGACCCCGGAAGTTTTTTCACGCGAAGGCAGTCAATCGATCGTATTTCACCAACCCGAAACAGAATCGGAACGGTTGCGAGCAATGCAGGCTTTACTCGCGTGTCCGACTTCCTCGATCGGGACAATCGAAAAGCCGAAAGATATCAAACTCGCTCAAGAAAGCTTTCCAATCTTAGTCGCTGAAAATGTGTATCACTGCGGCTATCACACTGAGAATTCTTTCGGGGCTGCAAGTTATTTGATTCAGCGTCCCGAAGGTAATATCTTAGTGGATTCACCTCGATTCGCGCCGCCGTTGGTCAAACGATTAGAAGCGATGGGTGGAATTCGTTATCTGTATCTCACTCATCGCGATGATGTTGCTGATCATCAGAAATTTCGAGATCATTTCGGATGCGATCTCATTTTGCATTCCGATGAAATTACCCGCAGCACTCAAACCGTTGAAATCAAACTCACTGGAACTGAGCCGATTCAACGTTGATTGCCGTCTCAAATCGATCTCATTCTTGATCTCAATCTCGATCTAAAACTTGATCTCGATACTGGACTATGTAATTGTCGCTTTGTCCAATGTAATTGTCGCTCAACAATCCCATCAGGTGAAAGCCAATCTCGGACTCTGCTGAGTAAATATCTTCACCTTCACTATCCTCAAGATCAATATCATCTTGGTAAATAACATCAAGGATCAATAAACTGATTCCTCCAAGTTGTAACCATCGCTCATAGCCTTGACCGAGTTTGGTAGGACAGACATTGATTTGTTCTCCAGAATTATTTGGAGCAGGGTAATCAATGTGGGAATTTCCATTCCGCTAAAGGTGTTGATATTCTTCTGTGGAAAGCACGATCGCCATAAGGATTTAATGAGAAAGAATTTCGTTAAGTTGGATTATAAGTCATTCCGATTCACGCTCGTTTTTAATAGCCGTGAAAATTGCGAATCAGGTTGACTCACTAACGTTTTACGATCGCCATATTCCACAATTTTCCCCTGCTCTAAAATCAAAATTTGATTCACCCGTTGAAGTGTCTGCAAGCGATGAGCAATAATAATCCCTGTCCGATTTGCAAGAAGCTGATCAATTGCTCCTTCAATCAATTTTTCAGTCTGCGGATCTAGCCGAGAAGAAGCTTCATCCAGAATCACTAAGCTAGGATTCTTTAAGAAAACACGCACTAATGCAAGGAGTTGTGCTTGTCCTGCGGATAGCCCTGTACTATCTGCTCCTAACTGCGTGTTCAGTCCATCCGGCAGCGATCGTAACCATTGTGCTAAACCTAATGATTCCAGTGTTTCTAAAATGCAAGCATCTGAAATCCGATCGTTAAAAAAGGTGAGATTGTCGCGCACACTGGCTTGGAATAGTTGAACGTCTTGTGTCACTAGCCCAACTCGCGATCGCAGTTCTGAAAGCGGAAGATCCGCGATCGTACAATCTCCTAATCGAATCTCACCCGATTGAATGTCATAGAGTCGCAGCAGTAAACGAGCGATCGTACTTTTACCACTGCCTGTATGCCCGATGATTCCAAGCGTCTGACCTGCTGGAAGATGAAACGATAGATTGTGCAGCGTCCAGTTCTCAGATTCATATCGAAAGTAAACTTGCTCAAAAGAGACAGCACAAGCACCAGGACTTAAAACGGCTTGTCCTCGATCGCTCAACGCTGTCTGTGTGTTCAACAACTCATAGATCCGCTGAATACTTGCTTCTACTTGTTGTAGCTGCTCAAGCTCTTCACGAATTCGCTCGATGGGTTGAGCTAAAAGGTTTGTATAGTGAAAGATGAGATAAGCAGTTCCGATCGTAATTGCATTTTTAGACCAAAGATAGGCAGAGAGAAAGAGCGCGATCGCATTCCCAACAGTGAACAATCCTACGCTAGTAAACCATAGTACCGTACTGGCAAATCTCGCTTTCTGATAGACTGGGAGCCACCGTTGCAGCAGTTCATAAAAGCGATTCATCACATAGCTAACAGCCCCATTTGCTCGAATATCTTCCCGTCCAGCAATGTGTTCGCCGATCGTGCCATAGTACTCAGCACTAACTTGACGATACTCTCCCCAGGGTGCGATCGCGATTGCTCTTTGCGCCAATAACACGGTGAGAGCAACGATCGCAAAAATAGTTAAGCTAATTCCTGCCAAACGATTCTCGAAACAAAGAACAATGAGAATTCCAAATAAAAGAATGCTGTTGCCTAGAACATGAACCACTAGCTCAGAAAAGAATTTAGAAAGCAGATTCACATCTCCATCAATTCTTTCAAGCAATTCGCCGGGTGTATGCGCCTTGTGAAAGGATAAATCTAATCGTAAGCAATGTTCCGCTAAATTCACTCGAAGCGCATTCGTTGCTGTCCATGCGACGATTTCACTCAGGTAAGTCGCAACGATCGCAGTTCCTTGAGTCAAAAGCGCGATCGCAATAAACGCGATCGTGGCAGCAAGTAAGGCTTGTTGTGATCCACCTTGAACGGCGGTATCGATAAAGTAGCCTAAGATTTGCGGATTGACGATTTGGAGAGCGATGCTTGTGAGAAGTGCGATCGTTAATCCCAAAACGCGCTTCCACTGAGGTTTGAGATAGTCAGCGAGCAGTAATCTGTATTGTTGAAGAGCGTTCTGCATCGTCGCACTAGCTCAATAGCCAAAAAGAACACAGCACAGTCTATCGTGTTGCGATCGCATCCAGAAAGATGATTTTGACTGCTAACGGGAGTTTTTTGACTCCTAAACGGATTTTCTCAGAAAGGGAACGGTCTCGCCAGCGAGGGTGAATCTGAATCTATTGATACTTATTCTCATTTATGGTAGCTTACTCTGGTGAGCCTTTTAGTAAATTCCTACAATATGACAAGTGTACTGTCTGATACAACTTGTGAGGACTTTTGGCAAGTGAGCCGCCAGCAGGCACGACAAGTTGACCCAGAAGACAAGAGCGATCGCATTGCGGAATGTCCTTCTATGTTGGGCAAAGGATACAAACGAGATATTGAACTGCGAAATGGCATTGATTTAACCTTTCATCGCTATCAACTCAACGAAAATTTAGTGGTCAACTGTGTTCCACCTGGAGAAACGGACTGTCTAGAATGGGTTTTTACCCTCTCTTCCGGGTTTCAATACCCAAATGGAGTCCAAATTCATCAAGGTCAACACCTACTTGCAGGTTTAGTTTCATCTGGAGGGAGCTTTGAGGGACTCGCGCAGACCACAACCGTAGAAGTTGATATTCATCTTGAGCCACAGCGATTTCAAGCATTGATTGGAGATCAAATCGATCGCTTACCGATCGAGATTCATCGAATGCTGGCGCGAGATGAAACAATTCCCTTTTCATCAATTCGCACGATTACACCCGCGATGCAGCTTGCTTTGCAGCAGATGTTGGAGTGTCCGTTTCAAGGTGTTGTCAAGCAGATGTATCTCGAAAGCAAATCGATCGAAGTTCTCGCGCTGTGGGTGGATCAAGTGTGTTCGAGTGATGAATCATTCACCACGCCACGGGTTACAGAGGTTGAGCGAATTCATCACGCAAAAGATATTCTGCTAAAGCAGATTGATAATCCTCCCTCATTGCTTGCTTTAGCGCGGCAGGTTGGATTAAATGACTGCACGTTGAAACGCGAGTTTAAGCAAGTTTTTGGCACAACTGTGTTTGGCTATTTGCATCAATCTCGAATGCAGCAAGCGCGATCGCTCCTTTTAGACCAACAATATAGCGTTACAGAAGTGGCTCGTAGAGTTGGATACAGAAATCTTTGTGCTTTTAGTACCGCTTTTCGCAAAACGTTCGGAGTGAGTCCAAAAACACTACAAAAAAGTTCCGTTTGAGCAAACAAAAATTCCGTTTCAACAAAGTAGCAGACTGTGCGATCGTCGTAGTATTTAGAACATCTCAATTGAGAAAACTTCCTGATTAATCGAGTCAAGGCTTCTCAAGATTTGGTGTAGAGGATAAATAGATGAATCGAACATTCGCGCTCTGGTTGTTAAGCTTGACATCAGTACTCATGACTCAAGCAAGTTGGGCAGCAGAACTTCAACCAGATCAACCTGCAACCACTGTAAAAGAATGGATGGCGCAAATTGAGGCAGAGACGATTAAAGTAACGGGTGTGAATGTCGATCGTACTGCGACCGGATTAGAAATTACACTCATCACAGCAGACGGAAAGCCTTTAGCGATCGATACCACTCAATTTCGCACCGAGAGCAATAGTCTAATCGCAGACATTCCTAATGCTGTGCTAACTTTGCCGGACACACCTGCATTCAGAGTAGAAAATCCATCTGAGGATATTTCGGCTGTTCAGGTTGTGCAGCAAGATGCAACCCGCATTCGAGTCAGTGTTATTGGAAATAATGCACTACCCAAACAAGAAGTAACTTTGAGAGCAGGAAATTTTGCCTACAGTCTTAATCCAGAACTAGAAGAGCCAGATGAAGAAGTTGTCGTGACGGGGGAAGGTCAGCGGGGCTATCGAGTACCTAGTGCAACAACTGGAAGCAGAACCGATACACCGCTTCGGGATTTACCCTTCTCGGTGCAAGTTGTTCCGCAAGAACTGATTCAAGATCGACAGGTGCAAGGTGTGAGTGAAGCACTCCGGACAGTCTCTGGAGTCACCGCAGGCGAATCCTCGCAATCTGCATTTGAAAGTTTCACAATTCGAGGATTTTCAACTGGGTTCGCGGGTGGCAATATTTTCCGAAATGGTTTACGGGATGGAACGAATATTACTAACCGGATTGCTGTGCCCAACATTGAACGGATTGAGGTACTAAAAGGTCCAGCAGGTGCGCTATTTAGCCAAGGCGCTCCAGGTGGCACGATCAATATTGTGACTAAAAAACCGTTATCAATTCCTCGCTACAACGTTGAAGGGTCGATCGGGAATTTCGATACCTATGGGGGTTCGCTAGATTTTACGGGTCCTCTGAATGATTCTAAAACCCTGCTCTATCGTTTCACAGCCGGGGCTTCGACGACTGGAACATTTATTGATTTCTTCGATCGACGAAACTATCTAATTGCTCCTGTTCTATCCTGGCAAATTAGCCCAGCAACAAGATTGACCTTTGAAGGTGAATACACTGTTTCTCAGCAGCCGAATGCACGCGGATTGCCTGCAAGAGGAACAGTACTGCCAAACATTAATGGCAAGCTACCTCGGAATCGATTTATTGGTGAACCTGACGACGAGTTAGATAAAAATAACCGCTCTTCGGTGCGTTTAGGCTATGCACTGGAACATCGTTTGAGTGACAATTGGCAGTTACAGAATGCGTTTCGAGTCACTTTCTTGAGAACGCCCCAGAACTCTTTATTTCCATCGGCTCTTTTAGATGATGAGCGTACTCTAGAGCGGGGATTGTTTAGCACTAAAGATCAGTCTCAGGACAACTATACAGTTGACACCAATATCGTTGGAACCTTTAAGACAGGGAATATCGCTCATCGATTACTGTTTGGCTTTGATTTTAATCGAGATGTTTACGCATCTAGTAATCGACAATTTGCTTTAGCCCCGATCGATATTTTTAATCCAATCTACAGACAGCCCAGAGGAGAACTTTTGGAAGAATTTCCAAGAGAACCTTTTATCACCAACGCTTTTGGCATTTATTTACAAGATCAGATTGAGCTATCACCTAATCTAAAGCTTTTACTAGGCGGGCGATTTGACATTGTGAGTCAAAAGATTGAGCTTGCAAGCGGCTCAGATTCGTTTCAGCAAGATGAGGCTTTTAGTCCACGGGTTGGATTAGTCTATCAGCCAACAGATTCACTTTCGCTGTACGCAAGCTACAGTCGTTCTTTTCTACAAAGTGTAGGAACGGCGTTTGATCGCAGTCTGTTCCTACCAGAGCGAGGAACCCAGTATGAGGTTGGACTAAAAGCAGACTGGCTCGATCGCAGATTATCGACAACCTTAGCCCTTTATGAAATTACTCGATCGAATGTTTTAACAACTGATCCTGCAAACCCAAATTTTTCAATTCAAACCGGAGAGCAAAGAAGTCGTGGGGTTGAACTAGATATTGCAGGCGAAATCCTACCAGGATGGAAGATTGCAGCAGCTTATGCTTATACGGATGCTCGAATTACGGTGGATAATACGATCGCTGTCGGAAACCGTCTTAACAATGTCCCAGAACACTCAGTCAGTTTATGGACAACCTACGAGATTCAAACTGGCTCTCTTAGGGGATTAGGCTTCGGTCTTGGCATTTTTTATGTCGGTCAGCGCCAAGGCGATTTAGATAACTCTTTTGAAGTTCCCAGCTACACTCGCACAGATGCTTCACTGTTCTACCGTCGAGATAACTATCGGATTGGCTTGAACATTGAAAATTTATTTGATGTCAGCTATTTTGAAACAGCAGAAAGTCCGCTGCGCGTTTACTATGGCGCTCCGTTTACAATCAGGGGGACAGTTTCTTGGACGTTCTAATCTCCTACTCCTGGCGGCATCTTTCATTGTTCCTCATAGGAGTGTTGCTTGTGGGGTTGTTTCAAACTCATGCGATCGACGTGCAAGCTCGAACAGTATCAGACTGTCGCATCGTTCAGCATGAACTCGGAGAGAGCTGTATTCCTCGCCATCCGAAGCGAGTGATTGTGATGGATCAAGAGGGTTTAGAGATTTTGGTAGCGTTAGGGATACAGCCGATCGCATCTACAATTCCAAATCGTGTGGCAAGTAAATTTTCACTGTTGCAGGATCAAGTTGGTGCGATCGCGGATTTAGGTAAAGATGGACAACCCAACCTAGAGAAAATCGTTCAGCTACATCCTGATTTGATTTTAGGAACGTTTATCACACCTCAAAGCTATTCTTTGCTTTCTCAGATTGCACCCACTGTATCGATCGAGTACTCGCAAACAGGTTGGAAGCAAACGCTTCTGGAAGTTGCGGATGTTGTTGATAGAAGGTTTGAAGCGGAAAAACGACTGCGTGACTATCAGCAGAGAATTGAAATGATGAAAGCAAAAGTTGGGAGTCTGAAGATTTGCATAATGCGATTCTACACAGATCTGCAATTCACGCAATTTCTGAATCAAAACTCATTTGCTGTTAGCGTTTTAGATGATACTAAAGTACTTACTATTCCTGCAATTCAGCGACAAATTCAGCAGATACCGAACTCAGAGTATGGCTACGTCAATGTCAGTTTAGAGAGAATAGATTTGCTAGAGGCAGATGCAATTTTTGTTGCACTTGATCCAGGTGCTGAAAAGAATTTCCAAATTTATCAAAATAGCTCATTGTGGCAAACACTTGATGTAGCAAAAGCGAGACGAGTTTACACGGTTGATTCTGGTTATTGGATTTTTGGTAATGTGCTTTCAGCAAACGAAATTCTCAAGGATTTAGTGAAACATTTAGCCGATAGAGAAGTATCTTAAAATACTTGACAATAATTTGCATTATTCTTACGCTGATGAGAACGATTTTTTCGAGTGACAAAACGTGCAATTTCGTTTTTATCTATGACACTTCTCATTTCTGCGGATGATCTTTCTCCAGTTTCTTCAGTCGATCGAAGTACTTACGAGTTGCGCCTCAACAATCCGCAGCAAGGAATTGTTTATCGCTGCGAGACTGAGCTTTGCGATGGACTTAGCATTCTCATTGATGATTATCAATTGACAGATGACTTGCTGATTGACTTTCCAGGTTCTTCTGAGGCAGGCAACGCAGAATTAGAGCTTAGTTTTAGCTTGTTGGGTACAAATCGCGCAGAAGGGGTTCGTCCTGGTCAGAACTTTTTTAGTGTCGGAGGGCACTCGATCGAACCCAGTACTAGCCATTGGCAAAAAGGCGATCGCGTTCTCAAATTTGATATTCATTTTGAGCTAGATTTCTTTCAGCATTTGATCGGAGATACCTTTGAATTACTGCCATCTGACTTAGTTACAGCGCTACAACAACCGAGCGATCGAGATTTTTGGCATCTGAGTAAAACAACACCTACAATGCAATCGACGCTTAGGCAAATTCTGAATTGTCCTCATCAGGGATTAACTCGCAAACTTTATTTAGAAGCAAAAGCGATCGAGCTAATTGCACTGCGATTAGAAACGCTGAGTGAAGCTCTCGCACCGGAGTCAAATCAACTGAAACCGGATGAAATCGATCGGATCTATTGGGCAAGAGATATCTTAGTTGAGCAATTGTGTGAGCCGCCTTCGTTGTTGGGTTTGGCGCGACAGGTGGGATTGAATGACTATAAGTTGAAAGCAGGATTTCGGGCTTGTTTCGGAACAACAGTATTGGGGTACTTGCAAACGGAACGGATGGAACTCGCGCGATCGCTGTTAGTTGAATCCACTCTGAAAGTTAAAGAGGTTTCGCAGCAAGTGGGATATAAGAAAGCGAGTCAGTTCGCAGCAGTGTTTAAGCGACAGTTCGGTGTGAGTCCTAAAGAATATCAAAAACAGTATGAACTCTGAAGATCCGGATTTGGGTCGAAAAATAATCCGGATCAGGGTCGTTTATGCTTTGGTTGATACTCACACTTCGGTATCTTATTGACATTCATTTCTATTTGGTTGCGTTGGTGTGAGTTATGAAGCTTCAGTTGTTAGCGATCGCGGGGTGGAGTGGGGTCTTTGCTATATTAGTCACACCTCAGCTTGTAAAGGCAGGAGAAATCGTTCATCTGAAAGACTTCGATCGTGCAGCATCGACGCTTTCGGAATGGCGATCGGCGCAAACGAACTTCACTCAAATTACCGATGCACGATTGGTTAGCACTGAGGCTGGAATTGAAATTGTGCTAGAAACCGCAGACGGAAGGATTTTGAAGCCTCAAATTCGAGAGAGTGGTAGAACCAGCATTGCAGAGATTCAAAACGCTGTTTTGTCCACCGGGAAGCCTTTTCAGTTTGATCGTCCGACTGCTGAAATTCAATTAATCACCGTTTCACAATCCGGGAACACGGTGATTGTTCAGATTGTTGGACAGTCGATCGCGCCACTTACTGAAGTTCAAGAAAGCCAAAGTGGTTTGATCTTGAGTGTTACCGCCGAAGATGAGGAAGAGGAAGTCGTAGTGACTGCGACCCGAACAGAAGAACCGCTGCAAAATTTGCCGCGTAGTGTCACAATTATTCGCCGCGAACAGATTCAACAACAAACCGCTTTAGGACGAGATCTCAACACGATTTTAGGGAAGCTTGTTCCCGGACTGGGTGCGCCTGTAGAACAGGTGGGGAATGCAGGTCAAACGCTGCGGGGTCGTCCTCCTCAAGTGCTAATTGATGGGGTTCCGGTAACATCAAACATTAGTAATGATGGCTTTAATCGCGATTTGAGAAGCATTGCACCGGAAGCTATTGAGCGAGTCGAAGTTGTTCGAGGTCCATCTGCTGTATTCGGTGATGGAGCAACCGGAGGCGTAATCAACATCATTACGCGCAGACCGACCGGACAGCAATTAACCTCTCAAACTGAAGTTGGAATTGAAGCAGCGATCGGCAAACTTCAAGGTGATAGTTTCGGAAATTTCTTTAGCCATGCAATTCAGGCAACTCAAGGGAAATTCGATCTCTCTCTGCTGCTTTCGCGGCGGGATAATGGAATCTACTATGATGCAGTTGGCGATCGCATTTCCTCAGATAACAATTCTTCTAATGCAGAAACACTGCAAGGATTTTTTAAAGCAGGAATAAACTTTGATTCTGATCAACGATTGCAACTGACAGCTAATCTAACCCGCGATCGCTATAACTACAACATTGTTGCTGATCCGGATCAAGAAGTCTTTACGCCATTCCGTAGAAAAACTCGTACCATTCAGATTCCAAATCCTTCTTATATCGGCGTTGAAGATCCTCAGACTCTCAATCGCTCTTTCTCTTTAGATTACAGCCATCGTAATCTACTTGGCAGCAAGCTAAACACACAACTTTACTACCGTTATACCAAGTTAAATAGTGGGTTCTTCGATGATGGTGTTGATAGCCTACTAGGATTATCATCGATCGAGGAAATTGACGACAAGCTTGGTGCGCGAGTCCAGATTGATACTCCGCTTTCTAAACAAACGAGCCTTCTTTGGGGAGTCGATTATTCGATCTCGCACATTGAGCGAACTTTACCAATCTTCGATCGGACTGAGTTTGAAAGCAGTGGCAACCGCACGTTACGGTTAATTGAACAACGAACGGACGTGCCGCGTCATCGAATTGAGAACTTAGGGTTATTCGCACAGTTACAATGGGAACTTAGCCCTAAATGGCTTGCTAGTGGCGGTGTGCGCTATGAACGGTTTAACATTAACGTTCCTGATTTTGTTAATCCTGCTGGCGATTTAATTGGAGGTGGAAAACAGAATCCAGATGATGTTGTATTCAATGCTGGCGTTGTGTACAGACTGAATCCTCAGATCAGCCTTTATGGAAGTTTTGCTCAAGGATTTTCGATTCCTGCCATTAATCGGATTTTGTCAGCAAACGCGACTCCAGGCTTCCGATTCGATCGAGATGTTGAACTTTCGCAACCTCAAAAAGTAAACAACTATGAAATTGGGATTCGGGGAAATTGGAGAACAGTGCAAGCCTCGATCGCTGGTTTTTATAGTAATTCTGAACTCGGAACAGCTTTATCTGCTGAAGAAGGCGGAAGCGCGGGATTTCTGAAGTTAATTCGACAACCTCAGCGCAACTATGGTGTTGAAGCCGCGATCGATTGGCAACCTACAACCAAACTCCAGATTGGAAGTTCGATCACCTGGTCAGAAGGAGAAGCGGATCAAGATCAAGATGGCGAATTTCTAGCATTAGATTCGTTAACGGTCAATCCTTTGAAGCTGACTGCTTACATTCAACATCAAACAACTCCTAGCTGGAGCAATCGACTTCAGGCAGTGTATGTTGGAAGTCGCGATCGAGCCTTTAGATCTGGAACAGAGCCAGGGGCGATCAATAGTTATATTGTTTTGGATTACATCAGCAGCTTTAGAATTGGATCTGGCACGCTTTTCATCGGGGTTGAGAACTTATTGAACAACCAATATTTCACAACCTACTCGCAGGCGTTAGGGAACTTTATTGGAGATTCCTTTGCATCAGCAGCACGAGGTCGCACGATTCGGTTCGGTTATCGAATCGACTGGTAGAATCTGATTCAATGGAGCCGATTTCATGACTTCCCGCCAATCGCTCAAAGTACTACTCCTGATGAGTTTGACGTTTTTTCTAATCGCCTGTAGCTCATGGCGATCGCAGATCAATTCAAGTTCTCAATGGCACTTAGCGCAATCAATCACATCCTCGCCCTGTCGCTTAGTTGATCACGCGCTCGGTAAAGCCTGTGTTCCCGAAACACCGAAACGATTAGCAACGCTCTCTACTACCGATTTAGTCAGTGCCCTAGCTTTAGGTGTAAAGCCGATCGCAACCGTGTTCTATAGCAGTCCCAGCGACGTGCCTGCTTATCTCAAAGACAAGCTAGATCAGATACAAGTACTTGGAACACGGGATCAACCTAGCATTGAACGAGTCATCGAACTCAAACCTGATCTCTTGTTGGGAATGAGTTATTCCGCAGAACCTATCTATCCTTTGATCTCTCGGATTGCTCCAACTGTTGTGTATGAGTGGAAAGGGACATCAAGCTGGCGCGACCATTTTAACTTTGTTGCACAGGCGTTAGGTAAAACAACAGAAGCAACACAAGTCTGGGCGCAGTATCAACAGCGAATTCAAGCATTGAAAGCAGCGCTGAAAATGAATACGACTGGAAACCGTCCTCTGAAAGTCTCTGTCTTTCACATCTGTTGCGGAATGCTACACATTGATGTGAAAAATTCTTTTAATGGTAGCATTCTAGACGATGTTGGGTTTCAGCGTCCTGCTTCTCAAAATGTTCCGATCGAAGGTGGAGTAGAGTTTATTTCCGAGGAACTTCTGCCCGAAGTGATTGATGCAGATGTGTTGTTCATTCCAACTGATCCTCAAGATCGAGACTCAAAGCGTAAACTCTCTGAATTGATGCAAAGTCCGTTATGGCAGCAATTAGAAGTCGTTAAACAAGGAAAAGTTTATTTGGTTGATTATCACGTCTGGCGTGGTGCTAATCTCTTTGCAGCAAATGGAGTCATTGACGACTTGTTTAGATATCTCGTTCATTCATCTACATAGCATCGTGCGTACTTTTATTATTCTCTGGTTTGGTCAGCTTGTTTCGACGATCGGAACTTACATGACCGGATTCGCTCTCGAACTTTGGACTTGGGAGATAACAGGTTCTGCGACTCCGCTTGCTTTGATCGGTTTTTTCTTTCAAGTTCCTCGAATTATCGTGAATCTCGTTTCGGGAGTGATCGTCGATCGCTTTAATCGAAAATATCTGATGTTGCTAGGAGACAGCATCACGGCGCTCTCTAGTTTAGTTTTGCTAGTCCTGTACCTGACTCAAAATCTGCAAATCTGGCACTTGTATCTAATAACTGCGATCGCAAGCGTTTTCAGCCAACTACAAGAACTCTCCTATTCTTCTTCGATCAGTCTGCTTGTTCCTGAACAGCACTACACTCGCGCAAGTAGTCTGGGGTCAGCATTGCACTATGGTTCACTCATTATTGCCCCCGCGATCGCAGCAAGTCTTTATCCCATCATTGGAGTGAGCGGAATTTTGGGCATTGATAGTCTGTCGTTTCTAGTTGCGATCGCAACTTTGCTTCCGCGATCGATTCCTCAGCCTGCAATTTCAGAGCAAGCGAGTCGCTTCACTTTGCGCGATCTCATGTTTGGCTTTCGCTTTCTATTTACCCATGTGCCCTTACGGAACTTGCTGATCTTAGTGCTTCCTTTCTGCTTTGTGCATGACTTGGGTGAAACGCTTTATGCTCCCATGATTTTGGCAAGAACGAATGGAAGTGCCGTAGTGTTGGGACAGATTGGAACAGCAGCGGGAATTGGCGGAGTCACAGGCGCGATCGCGGTTACAGTTTGGGGAGGCTTTAAGCAACCAATCCGGGGTGTTCTCGTTTCGATGATCGGTGCAGGGTTGAGCAAAATGACGGTGGGATTAGGGCGAGTTCCGCAAGTGTGGCTCCCGGCGCAGTTTTGCTCTTCATTTAACTTTCCACTAATGGATAGCTCTGAGACTGCGATCTGGATGGCAAAAGTCAGACCTGAAGCACAAGGAAGGGTGTTTGCGGCGAATTCATTTCTGGCTCAATGTTTGTCGGCAGTTGCAGCACTGATTGCAGGTCCGTTAGGCGATCGTGTGGTTGAACCTGCAATGGCTTCCTCGACAGGATTGGCAAAATGGATCTTCGGCTCAAGTCCTGGAGCGGGTTTTGCCTTAATCTATACGACTTGTGCATTGAGTATGATTGCGATCGGGCTTTATGGCTATTTTGCGTATGTTTATCAGTCTAATGAACATACTTAAACAAATCATCAATTACGGCATTTGCAGCTAGTGGACCACTGCCGATCCAATAGTTCGGCACAAGATGAACTTGATGATTTTGAACCGCTTTTAAGTTCCGCCACAAGGGACTTGAACGAACTTCATCTAGCTTTTTCTGAGCGGTTTCGTCTGCTGCTACTGTATTTTCTGATGTCCAAATGAATACAATATCTCCGTCCGCGTGTTCAACGGATTCTAGACTAACGATCGCTTGAATTTGATTACCAAATCGTTGTTCTCCTTCGACAGCAGATAAATTCTGAGTCTCTGGACGATCCAATCCTGCATCTTGCAAGATCACACCAGCAAAAGAATCTCGCAGATAAAGACTAATGCTATCAGAATAAACTCTAACAACAGATATTTTCGGAGATTCAGCATCTAAATGCTTTTTGAAACCCTGTAAGCGATCGTCATATTCCTGAATCGAAGTGCGATCGCGATCGCACTTCGATTCAGGACGTTGCCTAAGTCACGGAAAAGCTCTTTCCACTTTCCGCTATGTCCAAGTTCTAGTAAGACAGTCGGTGCAATCTGCGACATCTGAGCATAAATTAGGTCGTGATAGCTTAGCCCGATAATTAAATCGGGCTTTAGAGCTAAGACTGCCTCTAAGCTAGGATTGCCGGATTGACCAACATTCACAATCGATCTCTGTTGTTTTTGAAGATGGAGCGTGGATTGTTCTGCTAAGACAGTTCCAACGGGAGTTAATCCTAATGCGATCGCATTTTCAAACGAAGCTGAATCCAGCGTCACTAAACGCTTGATTGTTTTAGGAACGCAGGTGGTTCCAGCAGAATGTTTGACTTCATAGCAATCCGTTTGGCTGATCAACCGAGGCGACGGATGACAACTGACTGTTAGCCACAAAGTACAAAACATCAGAATAACGAACATCAAGCGTTTCATCGGCTAGAACTGAATCGATAAACTACCTGAGACGCTAAACGGTGCGCTTGGAGTCACAAAGCGATCGCTAAAGTTTGAGACAAAGTATTCTCGATTAAACAAGTTACGGAAGTTCAATTGCGCTCTCCAGTTGTTCTGTCTGTAGTATAGAAGTGCATCTGTCCGCAGATATCCCGGCAAGACATAGGTATTGCTTAAATCACCTTGTCGATCGCCCACATAGAATAAACCGAGTCCAACTCCTAAGCCTTTCAGTGTCCCGCGTTGCACTTCATAAGTCGTAAACAAACTTGCCTGATTGTAGGGAACTTCAGAAAGTCGATTGCCAACCGGGAAGTCGTTGTCTGCACTGATAAACGCATCCGTGTAAGCATAAGAAGCAATCACATTCCAACCCGGTAAAATCCTTCCAACGAGATCAAGCTCAATACCACGACTGGTTTGTTCACCAGTTTGCAGCGTAAAATCTGGATTACCTGGATCAGGCGTTTCAACGTTTTGCTTGCGAAGGTCGTAAGCCGCGATCGTTAAGCTCAAACGATTCGACAAATCCGCTTTCATGCCGACTTCAAACTGCCGCCCTGTTTCGGGTTCAAACGTGGCATCATCCAGATTGCGTCGAGTTCCAAACGCAGGCGCAAAGGAGCGGGAATAAGAGGCATAGAGGGAGATTGCTGGAATCGGTTGATAGATGAGTCCGACACGCGGACTCCAAGCCGAATCAGTCTGCTCAAATTCTGCTCGATCGGAGCCTAATTCCTGAGTGGTGCGGAATTGCCGAGCCGTATCGTATCGGACTCCTGCAACTAATTTTAGATTTGGAAGCAGCGCAATTTGGTCTTGGAGATAGAGCGCAAAAGTCGAGAAGTTATCATCTCGGAAAAACTCAAACGCTCGATCGTAGGGGCGACGAGCATAGATCGGATTGAACAAATTGATCGGATCATAAGCCGTGGAGAATTGAAACGCTGGATTTTCTGCTCCATAGCGGTACTCGGCTCCGAACAGTAAGGTATGTTCAATGCTGCCTGTTGAGAATTTGCCAATGACATCAGCACTTGTGTTAAATCGATGATACTTGCCTGTAGTGGCGTAGGCAGTCCGGCTGATGTCGCCCGTTGCTTCATCAATTCCATCTAGAGAAGGGTAGTAGCGATCGAATTCAAAAAATAGATACTGACTGCTCTGGCGCAATGTCCAAGCGTTGCTGATCTTATGTTCTAAAGTATATCCAGCGTTGAAGGTAGTACTGCTAATTTCAGCAAAATCTTCTCCCAGAAAACGACCCCGTGGAACATCAGGAATGCGATCGCCAATCACTGGAATTCCTTCATCCGCAGTCTCACTTTCAGAACTCAACTGAGCGTATACCGTTAAGGTTGTATTTTTCCCAAGTGCAGCAGAAACAACGGGCGAAATCGAAAGGCGGTTGCCGCTGACAAAATCCCGATAGCTATTAAACTTCTCATAGCTCAAATTGAATCGATAACCAGATCGTTTCTGCTCATCAAACGGACCAGAGAAATCGATCGCACCTCGATACGTATCAAAGCTCCCAACCGTGATTTCAGCGTTGTAGTAAGGATTGGGGAGTGGCTTTTTAGAAACAAGATTGATCACGCCTCCGGGCTGCCCTGCACCAAACAGAATCGAGGCAGGACCTTTGAGAACTTCAACTTGTTCAATATCATTCGTGTTTAGTCTACCTGGAATCACATAAGGTAAACCATCGCGAAAAACATTGCTCGTAATCCCTGACTGGATTAGAAAGCCCCGAATCGTAAACAAATCTCCGAAAATACTGCCAGTAGCATCTCGCTGCACAACACTGCTCACATTTTCGAGCGCATCACCGACTGTGTTGATTCCTCGGTCTTGCAACACCTGTCGCGGCACAATTTGAATCGATTGTGGAATATCCCGGACAGGCGTATCTGTTCGCGTTCCGGTATTCGATCGAGGAACACGATAGCGAGATTCTTCACCCGTCACAACCACTTCTTCATCAGCTTCTTCCTCAGTAGATTGCTGCGCCTGAATTTGTGCTGTCCATTCTTGCACTGTGGTTGCAGGTTGTTTCCAATCTTTTAGGGTCGAGACAGCAGCAGTTTCCTCATTTGCAGGTAGAGAAGGTTTTGGCTGAATGTCCGGCGCTTTCTGTTGACCTGCTTGATCAAGTTCTGCGGCGATGCAAGGGATCGTGAGCAAAGCACTGATTCCCACTAAAATGAGCGATCGACAAACTATCATGACTCCACACCAAAATTTGCAACTTCTCTTTCCTTGCTGAGTGATTCAGTAGTTGGCAAGGATTCTCAAAAGCATATCGGATAAGTCTGAGCATTGGATCACTCCGATGAACGGTGAACGAAGTTTTTTGAACGGTGAACGGAGTTTTAACTTATACTGCGGCGATTCAGGGCAGATTGGCGATAGTCTCTGGGATTGACCCCGAATTTTTTGCGAAACGCGATCGCGAAATGGCTGCGATTGACCAATCCAACTGCTTTTGCCGCTTCTGTAATGCTCAACTCTCCTGATTCTAGTAATTGCCGCGATCGCTCCATTCGATAGTCTTGTAAGTAGCCAAAGACTGTCGTACCAAACACCTGCCGAAATCCGACTTTCAGCTTACAGTCATTAATACCTGCTAACCGCGCTAGCTCAATCAAAGAAGGTGGTTCATCTAACCGAGCAATGAGCACTTCTTTCGCATAGTGAATTCGCTCAATATCATCTGACCTCAATGGTTTAGTCTCACGGTCTGGATCAGTCTCAATGCTCTGAGCAAGGTGCAACGCGATGAGTTCCCACACTTTGCCTTCTAAATACATCTGCTGCGTCAATCCCTGAAATGGACACTGCAAAATCTGCTGAAGAGTAGCCTGCATTGCGGTGGTCATCTGGCTAACTTGGTTGTAGTAAGGTTGGTCGCTAGGCTTCAACCAATCCTTGATATCAGTCGGAGCTTGTTTCGGCAGTCCCGACATCCATTGGTCAAAAATAGAAGGATCAATGTGAAGCGTAACTTTCAGATTGCGTTGATTTGCTTCAATTTCCATCACTTCACCTGGAGCCATACCACTTCCACAAAAGAGGTATTGTCCAGCATTAGCACAGTCTAAATTCGATGTGGCAGTGCCGATCAGCGTATAGCTCAATTCTAGGGGATGTTCTCGATCGCAGGTCACGACTTTAAACTTCTCATGAAAGTAATCTTCTGCGATCGCTAACCCTACGCCCTCTCGAATTTGAATCTCCCGATAATATCCTATTCCAATAGAATTTGAGTACTTCCAGATCTGCTCAACTTCCGGCGACCGAGGCGCTTCAGACGGTTGAAGGGGTGGCATTTCAGGACAGACGAGTTCCCAGTAGTCTTGCTGTGACAGAGTGATAGTCATTGACGGCAATTGACAGACAAAAGCTAATCACACATCCTATCACAATTGAAAATTTTTCTTAATTGGAATACGCGATCGCAGAGTCAGTACGTGCAGAGTAAAATGAGGCATATTCAGGACGCTGGAGAACTGCCATGCTTGAAATAGACCTGAAACACCTACCGACGAGCGAAGAACTCCCCTGTTCTGACGATACCCCTGTGGATAACGAAGACCAAAATTTACTGCCCAATGTGCTGCTGTTTCTACTCAACTCGATTTGGGCAACCCGGATGGATTGGTACTTCGGAGTGGATATGGCGGTCTATCACACCACAGGAGAAAATCCTCGGATTCCAGTTGTTCCAGATGCGTTCCTAAGTCTGGGCGTGGAGCGTAAAAAGGGCGGCAAGTCGCGCCGTAGCTATGTGATGTGGGAAGAGAAGGGGACTGTCCCCATTCTGACCCTAGAAATGGTTTCTCACAAACCGGGCGGAGAGTATGACGAAAAGATGCAGATTTATGCTCGTTTGGGAGTGCTGTACTACGTCATTTATAATCCAGAGTTTTGGCGACGAGACAAGCATGAACCGTTTGAAGTGTACAAGCTGATTGAAGGTGAGTATCAGTTACAGAGCGGAGAACCCTACTGGATGCCAGAGATTGAATTAGGCATTGGACGCACTCAGACCCAGTTCGGCAATCTACCCCAGGAGCAATTAGCGTGGTTTGATGAACGGGGCGATCGCTATCTGAGTGAAGCAGAGATCGAACGGCAACGGCGGGAGCAACTAGAGGCGTTTTTGCGATCGCAGGGCATTGACCCCGATCATTTGCCCGATCAGTAATACTTACTGTATATTTCCCGCACCATCAGACAGGCGGAATTCGTACTAACAGACGCGATCGCAGTGCTTCAGGTAGTTTAGCGGGCAGGATATATCCATTTTCACTTTCTTGGTAAAGCTGACTGAATTGAAGCAAGTCTGCTGCACTGTTTTCTGCGGGCAAATCAACGAAATGGTAAGTATACTTCTGAGGACAGGCAAATGTTACAGAGCAAGGGCGATCGCACGTCCATAAACAACCTACAGCTTTAATATTGACATTACTGTAATCTGAATTTGCTTGTTGGGCTTCTTGTAGTTTGAGAAATAATTGATTTCCTTCCGCGCGATCGTCTGCTGCTTCGTGATCTAAAACAGCACTGCAAGATTTACAAACAAATAAAGTGTGAACCGTCATGATGCCTTGCTTAAAAAGAACTTAAACAGATCATCTAAAACTAGATTTGCACCTAAAATATGCCAACCATTGACCCAAATTTCATCACTCACATCAACGACTCGCTCCAACTTCACAGCGTTAAGGTGAAACCAGAGAGGATGAGCTTGAAACTGCCGAAACAGCGAAGAATTTGCAGGACTGGTTACAGCAAAGATTGCATCTCCATCAAGGCTAGGAATCGTCTCTAGCGAGATTCGCTTAACGAATCCAGTTTGCGCTTGAGCAGAAGGACGAGGCAATCCAACATCCTGCAAAATTGTACCGGAGAAAGAATCATTCAGATAGATTCGCACTTGATCCCGGCGAAAATTAGTAACAGAAATGCGGGGAAGTGGTCGATCGCTCAAGCGAGTTCGTAGCGCTTGGGTTCTTTGTTGGTAAGCTTGAAGCAGTTTCTCAGCGACTTCAGTTTTTCCTAGCGCCAGAGCATGGAGTTTCAAGTCTCGCTTCCAAAGGGCTTCATCTTCTGGTTCATCCCAATCTGCTGTCAGCACTGTAGGCGCAATGCGGGACAACTGATCGTAAATCCTGATGCGCGAGTCACCCAAAATTAAATCCGGTTTAAGCAGTAGAATTGCTTCTAAATTTGGCTGATTGGGTGTACCTACGATCGTAACTCCAGCAGATTTATCTTGAAGATAAGTCGGAAATTTCCCCTCTAGCACGGCTGCACCCACTGGTTTAATTCCCAATGCAAACGCATTCCCCAACGAGCCTGGATCAAGGACAACAACCCGCTGGGGATGATTGGGAACACAGCTTTGTCCTAGTGCGTGTTGCACAATGCGACAGTCTGAAGCAGGCTGCTCTAAAGCGACAATTCCAGAAAGCGAGTGACCTCGACAAGCGATCGCTGCAACAAGCGCCAGCACCGATAGCAGAACTAACTGGAATCTGCGAAACATAGTTTTGCTCAGACAATGATCCACGCTTGCAGTTCCTCAGAAAGAAATGGCATATCTCACGCTAATTGTGCGACCTCGACCTGCTGTGTAAAAGGTTTGATCCAGCCCTGATAGACGTTGAGCATAGGCAGGAAAATATTGTGCGTTAAATAAATTCTCAATGCCGAGTTGTAATGTTCCACCCCCTAGACGAATGCTACTCACGTAATCAACGGTGAAATAGTTGGTAACGCCAGCCGGATCAGCCCCATCAACAAAAGCGCGATCGCGGTTTCCAACATACTGCGCCTGTAATCGATTTCGCCAACCAGGAAGCGTTTCATTCTCGACATAAGCGGTGAGCTTCAACGGGGGAATCCGCAAGCCGCTCAGGGCAGTATAGTTTCCGGTATCCTCTTCGTCAAATTCACCCTCGATCCAGCCTGCTGTTCCACCAATTTGCCAAGCTCTACTCAGCTTCACATCGATCGCGGCTTCGATGCCATAAGTTCGTTCTGGCGATCGCACCACATCATAGAAGTTCGTCTCTTCATTAAACACGAAGCTTGTGCCCAACTTAGAGGTGCTATAGAAACCAGACAACGATGCCTGCACCGAAGACCATTGCCCTTTGATGCCGATTTCATAGTTATTGACCCGTTGAGGCTCAGTTAAGACCTGATCGGTGCCAACATTAAATCCGTCTGGAGCCGCGAACAAAATGCTGCCGAAATCAGGCACCGAAAACCCTTGAGCAAAGTTAGCAAAGAGACTAACATTTCGGGTTACTTTGTAGACTCCACCTACATTAAAAACGGTTGCACTAAAGTCTTTTTTGCCGCCCTGCACCGCATCGCCAAACAATGTGGTGTAGTTGCCAACCTCAAATCCAATGCGTTCATGCCGTAATCCGCCGCTCAGAATGAAGCGATCGCCAACATTCCATTGAGCTTGAGCAAATAAGCCTAGACTACTCAGTTCATACGGTGGAATCGTGGTTACTTCGCCGATCTTGCGATAGACCCGCCCATTGGTTGCATCAAACTCAGCCGCATCAAACAAATTGCGAAACGACTCGGTATTTTCGTTGGTGTAGTCCAAGCCCCACAAAACACTTGCTGTTCTCGCAATCGGGGTATTGAGTTGCAGCCGTCTGCCCCAGTTTTGCGAGTCTAATTCGCCCTGAAAAATACCTTGTCGTCTATTGCGGCGATCGCGTGGATCAGTCCGGCTTGTGTTGTCGCGATAGAAGAGTTGCGTTTGCAGTTCACCACCCAAAACATTTCTGTGCGTGTAGCCTAAGTTCAAGACAGTGTTGCGATCGCCTTGCGGATCTGCCCCAATAAATTCCAGGCTGCCAACCTCGCGGGCACGAGCTTTCTGAACTCCAGGAATCCGATTCACGATCGGATCAGAAATTACATTCGTTTCTCGTCGATCGTTGAAGTAATTCAGGCTAAATTGCAGTCGCTGTTGCGGATCGATATCAAATCCAATTTTTGCTAGTCCATTGAAAGCGGTACTATCATCTGTGCCTTGAACGATTGGAATGCGATCGCCTTCTGCATCAAACGAAGCTCCAGTCGTTGTTAGAGAAAGTAAAAAGTTGTAATCAAACTGTCCTTGTTTGCCCGAAAGTGAGTATGACAATGGAAAACCAAAACTTTCTGCTTGGAGTTTGCCCAATGCCGCACTCGTTCCAATTTCAACGCGCGTACTTAACCGATCCTGCGATCCTCTGCGCGTAATAATGTTGACAACACCTCCCGTTGCTTCTGCACCGTAGATTGCAGTTGAACCGCGTACTACTTCGATGCGTTCGATCGCAGACGGATCGATTGTTCTTAAATCCCGATCGAAGTCACGAGAGTTTGTGTCTTGAGGAACGCCATCAATCAACACTGAAATGTCTCGTCCGCGCAACGAAGCTCCAGTAAAGGCGCGATCAGAAGGTGGACCAAAGCCTGGAACCAATTTACCGAGAATGCTGCTAAGACTCTGATTGAGACTGCGTTGTTGATCAATGGCTTCACGCGGAATCACCGTAATCGATCGCGGTACATTCAGTTGGCTTTCCTCGGTGCGAGTTGCCGTAACCACGATTTCTTCCTCGTCGTCTTCAGTTGAAGTTTCATTCTCAGCAGAAGTGTTGTTGGTTGCTGAGATTGCTGATGGATCAGATGTTGCAGGAGACGTACTCACACGGAGTTGAAATCCTTGAGCAGTTTGATTCAGTTGAACAGTAGGAGGTGCTTCGTTCCCAATCGCTGTCACCCGAATCTGATTCGCACTTTGCTGGACAACTTGTACTACAGCAATCCCAGCCGTCGGATTCTCAGCGTTGAATGACTGAGTATTTGGTAAAGCTAATACTGCATTCGGAATCTCTACAATCAAGCGATTGCCTTCTGAGTAAGACTGAGCAGTATCAACTCGCAAAGGCTTACCTTCTGCTGTTTGCAGCGTAATTTCTAACGCAGCATTCGTAGAGTTGAGGTTTACACCCGTCACTTGTACAGGTTCAGACGATCGCGACTCCTTGATCGCTGGCTGTCCTTCAGAATTCGTCTGTGCCCAAGCTGATCCTGTCCACCCATTCAGCAGAGTACTGGATACCGCCACGATCAGCCATAAAGGTGCTGAAAAAGAAAATCGAGTCATTGATCGCCACTCCACACACTAGCATCAGTACCGCTTCGATCGCGGATTTTTAACCGTTTTAATTGAGAATCATTTCTAAGAATAATCGAGAACCTAAGGTAATACAGGCTGTTTCTGATGGCTAGACGGAGTTTTTAGAAGGCTAGACGGAGTTTTCAGTTACGTGCCTTACCGCGATGCTGTCGGGCATACTCACTAGGATTGAGACCAAACTTTTTGCGAAAGGCAGATGCAAAATAGCTACGATCGACAAATCCAACCTGATGAACAACTTCAGTAATGCTCAACTCACAAGTTTGCAAGAGAAACCGCGCTTTTTCTAAACGGTAATCATGCAGATAGCCAAATACCGTTGTGCCGAATACTTGACGAAATCCTTGCTTCAGTTTGTAATCATTTACTGCAACCTGACGCGCTAGTTCTAGCAATGATGGGGGATTGTGGAGATTTTCAATCAGAATATCTCTAGCGTGATAGATCCGATCTATATCGTCTGATCTCAAAAAGGTTTTCTGAGAAGTAACGCGATCGCTTTCTTGAAACTGGCTAAACTGAAGCATCATTAGTTCGAGCGTTTTGCTCTCTAAGTACAGCCGTTTTATAATGCCGTGATGGGGACAATTCAAGATTTGGTGAACGACAGCTTGGCTCATCGGTGTCATGCTGCCCTGATAGTAGTAAGGCTGGATTTTTCCTTCTGCCGCCTGCTGGATTTCAGGGACTAAAGCCGACATCTGATTCAGCGGAAAATTTTTTAGAAAGATACTGGGATTAAAATCAATGTAAAGTCTGATCAATCGCTGTCCTGCTACCCAATCTTCAGTCTCGTGTACCTCTGAACAGCAGCTTAGATAGGTGCGTCCTGCTAGTTCGTTGATCGGGTCAGTCACGCCTTTAAGAGTCGTTCTGACATCACCCGCAATAAAGAAACTGAGCGTTGACCAAGCATTTTCGCCATACTGCTCATTCAGCCGCAAATCGTTTGTTAGCTCATAGTCATACAATCGCAGTCGCAATCCTTCTTGTAGCGGTAGAAACCACTCCTTCACATTACCAATGAGAGAAACTTGTCCTTGATATCCTGTAGTTAGTCCATCTGAGTCAGCAAGAACTGTTCCCAATTGCTTGCTTTGTTCCCATAGGTCGTCATATTCCTGCGCTGAAAGAACTATCGTCATCGCGATCGCCTCACCGACGTTAAGAGACCCTCCACAAGAGTCATCATAGACAGATGCTAAATATTCTCATTTAATTAAGAAAGGTGTCAAGAATGTCGCGAGATTTTGCTTTATCTCTTATAAGCTTCTGGTAAATCTGCAAACGCTCCCTCTAATTCGATCCTGCCATTGTTGAGTAGAAGAATGCGATCGGCACGTTGCAACACTGCCCGTCGATGAGACACTACAAGAAATGTCGGTGTCCAAGTTTGAGAACTTAGCTGAAAAAGTTTCGACCAAAGCCTTTGCTCTGTTTCCACATCCAAAGCACTTGACAGATCATCAAATACTAATAATTCCGGTTGACGAATCAGCATTCGAGCCGCTGCTACTCGCTGAATTTGTCCACCAGAAAGCCTCATTCCTCTAGAGCCAATCTGGGTATCGAGTCCATCTGGCATCATTGCTAAATCTCGATCGAACATTGCAAGCTCGATCGCGTTTTGGACTTCCTCATCGCTCCTTCGCAGCCCAAGCAGAATGTTTTCTCGCAGCGTTGTACTAAACAATTGGGGAACTTGTGGCGTGTAAGCACTCTGAGGCGGAACAAAAAACTGAGCAGGATTCGCAATCTTCTGACTGTTCCAAAAGATTTCTCCAGATTGCATCGGTAATAGTCCTAGTAATACCTGCAATAGTGTTGTTTTACCCGAACCAATTGACCCAGTAATCACAGTAAAACTACCGCGCTGAAGATGGAGAGATATATCTGTGATACCGCGATCGCTACCAGGATAGTGATAGTTCAATTTGAACGCCTGTAATTCTTCAAGGCGATCGCGAATTACTTCTTGAATCATTGATAACTGAGACTTTTTCCTGGTCAACGTAGGGAAATACAGCGGATGATGAGCAACGATCGTATCTGCCTCTGAATTAACTAAAGCTTGCATCCGTTCAAAAGAAACTTCGCTTTGTTTTGAGAGTGCGATAAACTCACCGAAAAAGCCTAGAAAGTAAGTAACGTAGGCTAAGTAATACACAAACAGTGCAAAGTCTCCCACGCTCAATGTTTGACTATTCTGCATGGATTGAGCCGCAAAAAAGAGAATTGCCCCCGTTCCCAAGCTCACAAGATTATCGAAGCTAGAACTTAGAATTGAATTGAGTAGTTGATCTTTAACGATAGATTGCCGACGACGATCGCACAATTGCCGAAAGTGACTTAACATCGAATTTTCGGCTCCAGCGACTTGAATCGCTTGTACGGCTGTAAACATCTCTCCCACCATTCCGGTCACTTGTTGAGTCGCCTGACGACTAGCACGACGATAACGTTTAATGCGATCGCTCATCCGATGCAGGATGACAGCAATCAGTACCAGTGGCAAAAACACAAACAGCGTAATCGATGCGTTCACACTTAGAAGGAGAATGAGCGACCCGATCGCAAAAATTCCTTCGCCTAAAACTTCATTCGTGCCTACGACGGTATCTTCAATCTGAGTTGCATCTTCCCGAAAAAAGCTAATCACTTCTCCCGGTGAAATTGTATTATCCTGAGTTGTTAACGCTTCAGCACCAGGATGCTCTAGCACTTTTGCTAAAAGATTTCGTTGAATCAAAGCATTCATCGTAAAGCGATGCTGTGTTTTCGTAATTCGCCCAGTGAAAATTGCTGCAATCTGCGCCAAACCTGTTGCCAGTAGTATTACAATCCACGTCCAAGAAGAGAAAGGAAATGCAGAGTGTTGAGTCAAGGTATTAAAGAACTCGCGAATGATGACACCAGGTACGGCGGGAAGTCCAGCAATCAATATCCAGAGTGCTGTATCTGTCCAATAGAGCGATCGAGCATAGGTAATCATCTGCCAAAGAAGAAACCAAATTGAAGCTCGATTCGTTGTCATAGGACGACCTCAAATACTTGACTATTGTGCTCACTCAGTTGAGAATAAGTTTCATTAAACTGAAATTCGTTTTGCAATCCCCTAAACCTATCATGGCAATTACCATTTCCCGCGCCGACTATGACGAGTTGTGGAAAGTCTGCAACCCTGCTCCTCTAGTCACCAGTCATCCAGACTATTGTGAACGGGTTGAGATTGTACCTGAGCAGTTTGGGGAGGGATATGTGCGATCGATTCGGTTTCGGGGAATCAATCTAATGCTTTTCAATTATCAACTACACCACGATTTACATCTCATAGATGAAGTGTCTGAAACAATGTGGGAAATTGGATTTAATCTATCAGGGAATCGTAATAATAAGTGTACTGGGGAGAGCTTTCTGGAATGGGGAGCTTATGAAGGGAAAGGAACCTGGACTACTTATGCCAACGATCCAGTCTTAAAAGTTGATATTGAGTTAGAAGCTCCGAATGAGTTAAATCGGCTTGTTAGCGACACGTTAGAAGAGCTACCCGTCGAGATTCGGCAATGTATTGAAGACTGCGATCGTAAACGGTTTGATGAGTTTAACGTAATTACACCCGCAATGCGATCGACGTTAGAAAAGATTCTAAACTGTTCATTCCAAGGAAAAACGCGCCAGCTTTATCTAGAAGGGCAATGTTTAGAGTTAATTGCTTTGAAATTGGAACAGCTTAAAGATCCGGATCAGTATCGGCAAAAGTCTTTCTATTCGATGAATCTAGATGATATCGATCGCATTCACTTAGCCAAGAAAATTATGACTGAGAATGCTGATAATCCGCCTTCACTGCTGGAGTTAGCGCGACAGGTGGGATTGAATGATTTCAAGTTGAAAGGAGGATTCCGGCAGGTCTTTGGGACGACCGTGTTTGGTTATTTGCATCAACATCGAATGGAGACTGCGCGACAGTTGCTTGCCGAGCGCCGCATGAACGTTAAAGAAGTGGCTCAGGCAGTCGGATACGCAAGCCAAAGTCGCTTTGCAGAAGCTTTTCGCAAACAGTTTGGCATGAATCCTAAGTCTTATCTACTGGGTAAAAAATCCGTCTAAGTCTCAAAATAATCCGCTTATGCACAATCGCGATCGCCGATTCTTCTCTATTTCCTGATATCTTCTTGAAAGTAATTCTTAATTAAAGCGTTCGTTGGTGGGTGGAAGATGAGCAGAATCAATTCGCAGTGCATGAGCAAAATCCGATTTTACGGATTAATGGTTGTGCTTTCAGGAAGTCTAGTGAACGGATCTGCTTTGTCGGGATTAGCAGCAACCCCATCCCACGATCGGCACGCGACCACGGTTAAAGAATGGGTCGCCCAAATCGAAGCGGCGACTGTGCAAGTGACAGGGATCAGTCTAAATCGGACTGAGGCTGGGCTGGAAATTGTTTTGCAAACCGCAGAAGGTAAACCGCTGCAAATTGATGCTAGTACCTTTCGATCGGAGGGCAATAGCCTGATCGCAGAGATTCCGAATGCTGTCTTGGTGTTGCCAGAATCCCAAGCCTTTGTTGCGGATAACCCAACTGCCGATATTGCAAGTGTGCGCGTGGTGCAGCAGGAAGCGAGTAAGATTCGAGTGAGCGTAGCAGGAACTAACAATCTGCCTAGCTCTGAAGTTAGTTTAAGGACAGGAAACTCTATCTACAGCTTGAATTCGGAGCCGGATGAGTCCGATGAAGAAGTTGTTGTAACGGGACAGCAGCAAGGTGGCTATCGCGTCCCTAATGCAAGTACAGCAACGAGAACGGATACTCCACTGCGAGATATTCCCGGTTCGATTCAAGTGATTCCCCGTCAGATCTTAGAAGACCAGAAGACAACGCGGATACAAGAGGCATTGGAGAATGTTAGCGGTGTCCGTAAGGAAGGTAACTACGGCGGGACGGATGCGGGTGGATTTAACATTCGTGGCTTTGCTCAGGATGGAAACTTCCGCAATGGATTGGCTGACAATGACTTTTTCTCCACGGTCGATACAGCAAACATCGATCGGATCGAAGTTCTCAAGGGACCCGCTTCGGTTCTATTTGGTCAGGCTGAACCGGGAGGAATTATCAATGTTATTACAAAACAACCGCTTAGAACTCCTTATTATTCAGCAGAGTTTAATGCTGGCAGCTTTGGTTTTTACCGCCCCAGTTTTGATATTTCTGGACCGCTCACGCCTGATGGTTCACTGTTATATCGTTTGAATGTTGCTTATCAAAATTCTGAGAGCTTCCGAGATTTTAACTTTACAGAACGTGTGTTTGTTGCGCCTGTTGTTACTTGGAACATTAGCGATCGCACAACTTTAACGTTCGATCTTGAATACCAAAACAGTAACTACCTCTTCGATCGTGGACTTCCTTCTCTTGGCGATCGACCTGCTCCCATTCCGATTAGTCGCTTTATCGGTCTGCCAGAAAGTGTTTATGACGATACCACTTTCCGGGTTGGCTATAGACTGGAACATCGATTTAGCAAAGACTGGCAACTTCGCAATGCGTTTTCCTTTGTGTCCGGTCGATCAGAAGGAACTTATGCGATCGGGGGTCGTGGGCTAGTTGATGATCAATTTGCTCCGATTAGTATTGGGCGGGACAACTTCTCACGAAAAATCTATACTCTGCAAACGGAATTAGTCGGACGGTTCAAGACGGGATCGATCGTTCATCAGCCATTGATTGGAGTGGAGCTAAGAAGAAATGACTGGGCTTATAGTTCATTCGATGTGGAAGATCCCATCCTGCTAGACATTTTCAATCCGAATTACGATGTTGATTTTCCTGCTATCCCTGATGAAAAAACTTTCTCTTACACAACTCGTAGAGACACTTTAGGAGTTTACCTTCAAGATCAGATTACTTTTGCAGACAATCTCAAGCTTCTGGTCGGGGGTCGCTTTGATGCGTTCCGCCGTAGAGATGACTTCGGAACACCCGAAGAAGAATCGCTTACAGCTTTTAGTCCCCGTGTTGGGATTGTTTACCAACCGATCAAACCGATTTCTCTCTATGCTAGCTATACGCGATCGTTTCAACCCGATCGATTTCTCGGTCGCTCTGCAACAAGCGAACCCTTCAAACCAACCGAAGGAACACAGTATGAAGTCGGTATCAAAGCAGATATCAGTAACCGACTTTCGGCAACTCTAGCAGCCTTTCAAATTACCAAAACTAATGTTGTGACCCCTGACCCCAACGATCCCGATTCCTCGATACAGGTAGGTGAACAGAAAAGCAGAGGCATCGAGCTAGATGTTAGCGGTGAAATTTCACCAGGTTGGAATATCATTGCATCTTACGCCTATACCGATGCGATCACCTCGGAAGATAACAACATTCCTGTAGGGAATCGGCTGATTAATGTTCCCGAACACGCAGCAAGTTTGTGGACTAGCTATGAACTTCAAAGCGGTGGCTTAAAGGGTTTGGGCTTTGGGTTGGGACTTTACTATGTGGGAGATAGAAATGCTGACTTGGAAAATACAAGCATTCTGCCCAGCTACTTTAGAACAGACTCAGCAATCTACTACAAGCGAGATAACTGGAGGGTAGCACTGAATTTCCGAAATCTGTTTAATAAAACTTACTATGAGACTTCTCAAGGTAGAGATATCATCTACCCTGGCGCACCCTTCACTGTAATCGGCTCGTTTTCAATTCAGTTCTAATTTTGGTTATTAGTCCACGATGTTCCTGAAAACCTGCCGCAGCACGATCGCTTTCTTCTCTAAATATATTAGTTGGGCTTTGCTAACAGCTATCTTGATCACAGCTTGTCAAGGTGGTAGCCCTCAAATTTCCCGGTTAGAAAGTCAGCCATCTGCGGATTGTCGAATTGTGGAACACGCAGCCGGAAAAACTGAAATTTGCGGTACACCTCAGAAAATTGCGGTTCTTGAACCGAAGCTGTTGAGCCTGATGTTAGCACTCGATGTGCAGCCTGCGGCTTATGCCGATGCTTATTTAGTGCGATCGCGTCAATTCGACAATCCTAGCTATCAAATCCCTTACCTGGGTAAATTTGTCACCAGTCAACCGATGAATTTAGGCGATCGTTCTTCTCCTTCTCTCGAAGTTTTAATTTTACTTAAGCCCGATTTGATCCTGGGGCTAAAAGGTCAAGAACATCCGGTATTCTCCTCGCTTGCTCCAACAATCTTAATCGACAATGAAAAGAATTGGCGGGATAACCTTAAAACGGTTGCTCAAGCTTTAGGTTATCCAAAAGATGTATCATCAGTCATTACCTCACGACAGCAACAACTAGACAGAGTTCGCGCTCAACTAGCGCCTCTTGTGAAAACTCATCCAAAAGTGCTAAGTATTGCTTGTAGTCTAACAATGGATTATATCGAGGTGATCCACGATGGCGATGCTGTTACGCTTCTAGAGAATTTGGGATTTCAGCCTGTGTCGCTCGGAGATGTAGAGCGAAAACTAGGAACTAGACTACAGCTTAACCTGGAAACCCTTGCTCAACTTGATGCGGATATCGTGATTGTCAATACTTGGCTCAATACTTGGGATGGTCGATCGACTTACCAAGTTCCCCTCGAAGAACTCAAGCAAAAATGGGCTAAAACACCCCTATTACGGAACTCATCAGCCTGGAAAGAAGGACGAGTTTACTTTGTAGATTACACATTATGGGCTAGTGTAATTGGTGAACCGATTGCTAGTTCTCTAATCCTAGAAGAGCTTCCTCAACTTTTACTTTCACACTCCCTGAAGCCATAACCCAGCCTTTCTGCTAGGCAACTGCAGCCGCCGCACAGCGCTTTATCCACTTGACGATTGCCCCAACTCAGTTGAGAATAAATTGCACTAGGCTGAGATTTCCTCTGTGTAATTTACTTCTAAATCATGGCAATTATCCTTTCCCGCACAGACTACGATGCTCTCTGGAAAGCACAAAACCCTACTCCAGCCTCTCATCTCTCTAACGATTCTGAGCAGATACAGACTGTTCCTGATCAACTTGGACAAGGTTGGATGCAGTCTATTCAGTTGCGCGGAATCGATCTTTGCATCTTCAACTATCAGCTACATGAGGATTTGACTGTTCAACAACAGTCTTTTGGCACAGAATGGGAGTTTGGATTCAATCTCTCTGGAAATCGCAGCGGGAATCATTCTGGCGAAAATTTTATTGCTTGGGGAACTTATGAAGATTCGGAAGACTGGGTGACATACGCGAACAATCCAATCTTGAAAATTGATATTCACCTGGAGACTCCTGATGAACTAAGCCGATGGGTCACGGAGAGTTTAGAAGATTTACCGATCGAGATTCGACAATGGATAGAAGACCCAGCGACAAGGCGATTCGATGATACGAACATGATCACGCCTGCAATGCGATCGACATTAGAACAAATACTGTATTGTCCATTTGAAGGGGCAACAAAGCGAATTTATCTGGAAAGTAAATGTTTAGAATTGATTGCACTGAAATTAGAGCAGATTAAGAATACAAAAACAGCGATCACTCATTCCGACTTAAAGCCAGATGACCTAGATCGAATTTGCCAAGCTGCCCAAGTTCTGAAGGACAATCTGGAAAATCCCCCCTCACTGATTGAGTTAGCACACCAAGTTAATTTGAATGACTATAAGTTGAAAATTGGCTTTCGGCAGGTTTTTGGAACAACAGTGTTTGGGTATTTACATCAACATCGAATGGAAGCAGCACAGCAATTATTAAGCGATCGCGTTATGAACGTTAAAGAAGTTGCTCAAGCTGTAGGCTACAAGAATCAGAGCCGTTTTGCTGCTGCTTTTCGGAAACAATTTGGAATCAATCCCAAATCTTACTTGCTGAATCAAAGATCCGTTTAAGGCGCAAAAAGATCCGGATTAGCACGATCGTGGTTTTCTATTACACATCATTTCCCGGTATGTTGTTGAGAATAATTCTTGTTGAATGTGATGGTTGGTAGATAGACCATGAGCGGAAAAGAGTCTCGATTAATTAAGAAAGCTCGACTGTGTAGCTTGATGATTTTGTCTTCAGGAAGTTTCGGAATCGGATTGGTATCGCCCGCTCTTGGTGAAGAGAATACCGAGGCAGAAACCCCGAAAACTGCTCAAGTGAAGTCTTCTCTCGATCGTCCTGCTACAACTGTAAAAGAATGGATGGCACAGATTGAAGCTCAAACCGGAGAAGAACCTGAAGAAGAAGAAATTACAGTAACAGGCGATCGAGAAAATCGTTATCGTGTTCCGAATGCCACAACCGGAACTAGAACAGATACTCCGCTACGAGATGTGCCTGCGAATGTTCAAGTTGTTCCGCGTCAAGTCCTAGAAGATCAGGGTGCAACTCGAATCGATGAAGCACTGAGAAATGTTGGCGGCGTGACGTTTAATTCGTCTTTTGGTAATCGGGGACAGGATTTTCAGATTCGTGGCTTCTCTGCTACTCAGTTCCGCAATGGATTGAGAGAAGACACTGGGGCGTGCTGTTCTTTTAACAATCGCACTGCACAAGAAACCGCAGATCTAGAACGAATTGAAGTGCTGAAAGGTCCAGCATCGGTGCTTTTCGGTGCAGGTGAACCAGGTGGCGTGATCAACTTTGTGACGAAAAAACCGCTGACTACGCCTTTCTACAACATTGGATTCACCGCAGGAAGCTTTAACTTCTACCGTCCAACACTGGATTTTTCAGGTCCACTGACTCCGGATGGTTCTCTTGCCTATCGATTGAATGTTGCTTATGAAAGCGGCGAGAGCTTTCGAGATTTTGTCGAGTCGCGGCGTTATTTTGTTGCTCCGTCTCTGGCTTGGAGAATCAGCCCAAATACGACTTTGACTTTGGAAGCTTCTTATCTTCAAGACAGGCGCACCTTCGATCGCGGCTTAATTGTTCTCAACGGCAGCGATCGACCCGCAGATTTACCGCTGAGTCGCGCTCTGTTCGATCCCAGAAATTCAACAACGAACATCGAAGAAACCAGAGCTTATCTATTTTTGGATCACAAGTTCGCAGAAAATTTATCGTTGCGAAGTGCATTTCGCTACACAACCAGCTTTGAATCCGATCGAGAAGGCACTTCAAACATTGTTGGTTTGCTAGATGACAATCGCACTGTTGAAATTGAATCGTACTTTGGGGATCAGTTCTTTGAGACGTTTACGTTTCAGAATGATCTCACCTGGAAATTTAACACAGGCTCGATCGCGCATACGCTTTTATTTGGAATAGAACTTGCAAATAACAAAGCTCGCTATGGCTCTCAAGTTTCACCCGAACAGCAGGCGTTGACCGGAGGATTGTTGGATATCTTTGAACCGAACTATGATGCCATTACTTACACCGGAGGCTATCAGTTCTACTTTGAAGGCGATCGCATTGATCAAAGAACGTTCGGGCTTTATCTGCAAGATCAAATTGCCCTAGCAGACAATTTGAAGCTATTGATCGGAGGGCGGTTTGATAGCGTTCAGTCTGAACAGCGATTTGGAGATTTTAGCGAAGACAATAGTGATAGCGCTTTTTCTCCAAGACTTGGAATTGTCTATCAACCGAGCAGGGCAATTTCACTCTATGCGAGTTATTCTCGATCGTTTGTTCCGGTTGCAGGTCGCAGTGTTACAAATACGCCATTCAAGCCTGAACGCGGCACGCAGTATGAAATCGGTGTGAAAGCAGATATCATTGAGAATCGGCTTTCAGCAACGTTGTCTGCCTATGATATTACAAAAAGCAATGTTGCCACGACTGATCCGAACAATCCTGATTTTTCGATTCAGGTGGGTGAACAAAGAGGACGCGGGATTGATCTCGACATTGGAGGAGAAATTTTACCAGGCTGGAACGTTCTTGCTTCTTATGCTTACATCGATGCCAAAATCACTCAAGACAACACGTTTGAAGTCGGAAATCGCTTAAACAATATTCCCAGACATACTGCGAGCTTGTGGACAACTTACACGATTCAATCCGGAAATCTCAGAGGATTAGGATTTGGAGCGGGACTATTTTTTAACGATCGACGAATTGGCGATCTAGACAATAGTTTTTCGATTCCGGGCTATACTCGCTTTGATGCTGCACTCTACTACACAAGGAACAACTTTCGGGCTGCGCTAAACTTCAAAAATCTATTCAACACACAATATTTCGCGGCTGCACAAAACAGATTCTCTGTGATTCCGGGTGCACCTTTTGCGGTACAAGGAAGTGTTTCATGGCAATTTTGAGCAAACGATCCTGGCTGATAGTATTCATCACTTGTCTGATTGTAATTTCAGCCTGTCATCATTCTGATTTAGTCGCTCAAAAACAATCTGACTGTGAGCGGTTTCAGATTCAACATCATGGAGGCATCACAGAAGTTTGTCCAAGTCCTAAGACCATTGCTGTTCTAAGTCCACCTTTGCTCGACATCTTGTTAACTCTGGGTTTACAGCCTGCTGCTCATGCTGAGGTTGATCTGCTTGCAAAACCGATCTTTGATCGACCCAGTGAACAAATTCCTTATCTCGGTCAGTTTGTCACCACTCAACCGATTAATTTAGGCGATCGAAGTAACCCCTCACTTGAAGCACTGCTTCGCCTTAAACCTGATTTAATCATCGGAGAAGACTATCAAAATACTTCGCCTTTACTGTCGAAAATTGCGCCGACCCTGTTTTTTGAGATTCCAGCAAACAAAGGATGGCAATCTGTTTTATTGAGTCTTGCTCCAGTCTTTGGACGTGAAATCGAAGCTCGATCGAAGCTAGATCAATATGATCAGTTGATCGAACAAACAAAACAAGATCTCGCTCCCTTGATTCATGGCAAAACAATTCTAGTAGTAGGATGGGAGCGCTTTTCTAAACAGGTCTTTATCCTGGAATCAGATAGCTTTGTGTGTGAACTGCTGCGCGATCTTGGTTTCTCTGTCGTGGCTGGAGAATCAGGCAGAACAGACCTTTCGATCGAGGCATTGCCTACCATTTTATCTGATCATGTTCTCGTGATGCCTTCGGGAGATAGTACAATCAATCAAGCTCAAGAGTATTGGAGAGCGAACCCCCTTCTAGGAGCGATTCCTGCGGTGCAATCTGGTAATGTTCATTTTGCTGATTTCCAACTCTACCGCATTCGAGGACCGATCGCGGCTGAACTATTCATTCGACAAATCCAAGCATCGCTTAAACACGACAAAACACCACTCCTCTAAACTGCAATGTCAAAACATATCTTGTTCGTTTGTAAATCTTGCCATTGTTCAGAAGAAGAACTGGCAGAAGGTCAGTTGAGCGACGGAACCCGCCTACTCGAACAATTACAGCTTCTCTCACACGACCAATTTGCACCATCAGAATTAGAAATTCAGCCCGTTGGATGTATGTGGGCGTGTCATCATGGATGTGTTGCTGCGATCACAAGCCCAGACAAGCCAACGTATCTAATCACGAAGCTCCCTCCAGATGACACTGCCGCCGCACTACTAGAAGCGATCCAACTTTATATGCAACATCGTAAGGGTGCAATTTCTTGGGAAAAAGTGCCCGAATCCATCAAGCCAACTGTATTTGCTCGTATTCCTTCCATGCAGTCGCCGCATCTAGAAGATTAAAGCTTACCGATTGCGAACCAGCAGATAGATGAAAAACGGCGCACCGATCGAGGCTGTAATAACTCCACAAGGAAGCTCGATCGGTGCAAACAAAGTTCTCCCAACAAAATCAGCCAGCACAACTAACACCCCACCCATCAGAGCCGAGATCGGTAGCAATCCTTCATGTCGATTCCCTACAATCTGCCGTCCGGCATGAGGCGCGATTAAACCGACAAACCCGATCGTTCCCGCAGTCGCAACGGCTGATCCTGCTAATGCAGTCGCCACAATTACCAGCAATCCACGCTGCCACTCGACTCGGCTCCCTAAACCTTTTGCAATGTCTTCTCCAAGGTTTAACACATTAAGATGCCTTGCGAGTCCAAGTGCAGCAGGTACCAACACAAGCAGCCAGGGAAGAAACGAAAACACTTGTTCCCAAGTTCGACCATAGACACTCCCTGCTAACCAGACTAAAGCCTGACTCACATCGTAAATCGAACCAAACGTAATTAGTAAGCTAGTAAATGCACTTGCGATCGCAGAAAGTCCAATTCCCATCAGAATCAATAAAATCGGTGAGCTTCCCCGATTCCAAGCCAATCCATAAATCAAACCCGCCATTAACAATGCTCCTGCCAGTGCAGAAAAAGGCAGCACATACACAGGCGCAGAGGGAAATAGAACAATTACCGCAACTGCCGCAAGACTCGCTCCTGTATTGATTCCGATAATGCTCGGATCAGCGAGTGGATTACGAGTTAGACCTTGAAAAATCGTACCTGAAATTGCTAATGCAACCCCAACCATAAATGCAACTAAGGTTCGGGGTAGTCGTAGTGTCTGAATCACAAACGCATGATCAGGATTGCCCGTATCAATGCCAATCAAGGTTTTGATGATGTCTAAAACTGCGATCGGGTATTCTCCCCGTCCCACATTTAAAACAATCGCCGCAAATCCAACGGCTACTAACAAAACCGCGATCGCAGGCACTCTTTGATCAAGCCGAAACGAAAGAATAGGAGATCGCCAATCGCTCATTTTTTCACCTTTGTTTTTGCAAGATAGACAAAGAACGGCGCACCAACGATCGCAGTCATTACGCCAACGGGAAGCTCTTGAGGCTTCAATAACACTCGTGCAGCAATATCTGACACTAAGAGCAGAATTGCACCGAATACGGCTGAGTAGGGCAAGATCCAGCGATAGTCTGTCTTGATGAAGAATCTGACCATGTGAGGGACAACTAAGCCAACAAAACCGATCGGACCTGCGATCGCAACAGAACTTCCTGCAAGTAGAACAACACTCATTGCTGTCAGTACCTTAATCCAAACCGTCTGCTGTCCTAAACTCGTTGCGACATCTTCCCCTAAACTAATCGTTGTAATTTGCCTACCCAGTAAAAAGGCTATCAGCAATCCAGTACCAAGAAACGGTAAGACCTGCAAAAATAACTCAAAGTCTCGCCCTGCTAATGATCCCGCAAGCCAAAAGCGAATCTCCTCAAAGGTGCGCTGACTCACAATCAGAATTGCAGTTGTAATCGAAGAAATCAAAGCAGACATCGCTGCTCCTGCGACAGTCAGATTCAGCGGCGTTGCACCCCCTCGTCCGAGCGTGCCAAGCGAGTAAACAAGCAACGCTCCGATCGCGGCTCCTAAAAATGCAACTCCCGCATAAACCGTTAACGAGGAACTACCAAACAGGAACAAGCTAATGACAACCGCTAATGCTCCACCCGCTTCAATTCCTAGAATTCCGGTTTCCGCTAGTGGATTACGAGTTAAGCCTTGCATTAATGCACCTGAGACTGCTAAAGCAGCACCGACAGACATGGCGATAAGCGATCGCGGCAATCTTACGGTTTGGATCACCAGATGATCAAACGAGTTATCGAAAGCGGTGAACGATGCCAAAATCGTCGCTAGGGGAATATCTCTTGCGCCAAGGGTGACGCTGTAAATTAAAACGATTAGCAATGCGATCGCGCCTAAACCGAGTCCCAGTATTGGTGAAACGGACGGTTTGAAGGCTCTAGGAAGAATTGAAGTCATCGCGAAAGAAAGCTCTTAATGCGAATAAGTCCTAATTGTACTTTGTTATGTGTCAAAATCAACAGTGCATTATTCCGCCGTAAAATCTGAGATTGCGCTGAATTGAGAGTTAGTGGAGTACCAGGGGAGCGATCGTACTGATTAAACATCTGATTGACTGCCAAAACTCGTTTGTGGTTCAAGCTGCTTTTCGAGGCTGAGGATGAGAGCCTGAGATCGAGTCAGTGCTTGGCGGAGGAGCATTTTCCATTGCAGTAATTTGGGTTGATGTGGTAATCCTCTAGATTACGGCACTTTGCTTCTCTCCTCCAGTTTTGTCAGTCAACCAGGTCTGAGACCTCAAAGCATCTAAATTTCTACAATGGATTAGGGGATTGCAGCACACAGTGCAGATTCATTGAAGATCGCCGTTTGCTGACGCGAAAGGAGTGCGATCGCTTTCAGTAGATCCCAAATTTGGTTTTAATAGTAGCCAGCCCAGCAGAAAAAATGCAGCAATCAGAACTTGCAGAAGATCTAGATTAGTAATGACTGTATCAGACCATGCTGCAATTCCTCGTTCGACCAGTCCGAATAGCCAAGCAGGAACGCCAAGTATCCAAACTCCCTGTCTCCAAGATGTCAAAAATAAACGGATTTTAAGTGTTCGTTGAGCGTCCATATCAGCAGTTCGGCAAGAAAATGCGTTTTGTACGATCGCGATTGTTGCGATCGCTGTTTATTGATCTCTAGAAGGTGGGATCTATTGATTTGAATGAGATGAGAGCGTTGCGTTTTCACGCAGGTAGCGACGTAGAGCTTGCTGGCTTAATACTCTGCCAAGCAACAACCAGGACAGATAGCTAATCAGCAGAATCAACAAGAAGGAAAGCAACAGGGCGGGAAGAATGGGCACGCCTAGCACTTCTAGTCCGGCAGCGATGAAAATGTATACTCCACTCATCATTCCGAAAAATGGCAGAATAATCTGGATGCTGCCGCGAACGGGCAAAGCACTGACAGAATCGTTTTTAGACCAATACTCAAGGCGTTGCCTTACCAGAATGAAGAATGGAAGGGCGCAGACAATTGTAATCAGCAAGCCTACAATCCATAGGAAATAGGGCGGTTCGGGTCTAGCCGTTGCGAATGCTTCAAATTGTTCAAGAGAAATAAACCAACTCATTGTTGCGCCTCCATTGTTGCCCTTTAACTTAGTCGATCGAATCGCCAAACCAATTGGGATGATTTCAATTTCAGCAAGGCGGTAGGCTGAGTGACTCCATCAGCAGGTGAAGAACTTCGCTGACAATGGGGAACTAATGAAGGATAAATTTGTTAAGCCACAATGTATTAAACACTACTGTATTGAACAATCTGTTTTCTAATTTTTGTTGACTCAGAATCTCAACCAATAGATGAATCTTTCTACACTCTCTCGCCGCTACGTTTAGTTATCTGGGTTGTTACTGGAAACTTCTATTAAGCAAATTTATGAATGAAGCCCTACCTCAACCTCGGCTGCTGATTGTGATTGGCGGCTCTGCTGGCGCAGTCGAAGCTCTGGTTCAACTCGTTCAGCACCTGCCCGCACAGTTCGTTGCAACGGTTCTCGTCGTGGTGCATATTCAAGCTCGTCGGTGGTTCGGTCTACCCCTAACATTGCAAGCATGGTCTGTGTTACCAATCTTGGATGCGATCGATGAATCTCCGATCACACCTGCTCACATTTACATCGCACCGCCAGATTATCATTTACTCGTTGGGTCGGAGCGGGTGCAAGTGGTGATGGGAGCGAAAGAACATGGGTTTAGACCTGCGATCGATCCCTTGTTTCGCACCGCCGCTCGATTTCATCGCGATCGTGTGGTGGGAGTCCTGCTTTCAGGGGCTTTGTGGGATGGGACGGCGGGACTTGCGGAAATTAAAGCCTGCGGAGGTATTACCATCGTACAAGACCCACAGCAAGCCTGTGTACCGAGTATGCCGCAAACGGCGATTAACTATGGGGTAGTCGATCATATTCTCCCAGTAGCCGAAATCGCACAGTTGTTAGTGACATTAGCGCAGGGGAGCGCGATCGAGGAGGAACTGGAATGACTCACGAAGATCCGACTCCGGATTCAGTAGACTTAGCACAATCCTCGATCGAGCAACTTATTACCACTGGTTCGCCTTCGGGGTTGGGTTGCCCAGAGTGCGGTGGTGCATTGTGGCGGCTTGATGGACTCGTACCTCGCTATCAGTGTCATGTGGGACATGGATTTGTGTTGGAGAGTTTGCTTAAGACTCAAAGTGAAGAAATTGAGCGGCACTTGTGGATTTTGTTGCGGTTGTTGAAAGAGCAACTGATGATTGCTCAACAGTTAGCGACCCAAGCACGATCGCAGCAGCAGTCTCGTCCAGAAATCGAGCAGATTGAAGCCCAAATGCGGCAGGCACACGACCAAGCTGAACTATTGCGCCAAATGATTCTGAAGTGTCAAGTGGAGGGAATTACGGAGGGTTAAGCATCCTACGTCTCACTTGCGTATGTGAGTTAACGTGAATTCGATCGAGGTTTGCTGCTTCGTTGTTTGCGGCTAGTGCCCCCCAAATCCCCCAACTTTGGGGGACTTTGAACGGTGAAACAGTTCTCGAATTTCAGGAATTTCTCTTACTCAAAGTCTCCCAGAATGGGGGATTAGGGGGCAAACCCAAAGGATTGTCACCGAGATCATTCGTCGAATTCACGTTTTGTAGAGTTCTTCCAGAATGTAAAGTTGCATCGTGTCGATCGATACAAAATCACCTGCATCGCTTCACATTGTTTCCTTGTCAATCCTGATTTGGATAAATGGCGGAAGAGCAACCAATTCTTTATGCTGGATCGTGGTCTAGCAAGGACGTGAACCGATGTACAACATGGATGTGTTGAACAAGCAGATTCAAGTGATCTATGGGCGAGTGTTAGGACTCTATCAGCAGCCACAGCCACAATCCGCAAAAAGCGATGTACTCCCGATCGCGCTGAAAGAATTGGGAATTGCTTCAGAAGAATTACAGGTTGCAGCAGAAGAGTTGTCCCGCCAAAATGAAGCCCTTGCGACCGCTCAAGCACAAGCAGATACCACTCGACTGCTCTATCAAAGTCTGTTTGAGTTTGCACCAGATGCAGCGATTATTACCACGCTGTCTGGAACGATTCAAGGAGCCAATCGGGCAGCAGTGTCATTGTTGAACCGCCACGCCAATTCACTAGTTGGAAGACCGTTCATCACTTGTATTGCAATTGAAGATCGCGATAGATTTCGTACTCTCCTCGATTTAGTGGATCAATCAGAGCGATCGAGGAATTCATCCTGCAAGCGAATCCCGCTGACTGTTCGGCTACATCGACGATCGCAGGACTGGTTTGAAGCTGAGTTAACCGTCTCTGTGATTAATAACGAACAAGACGAACCGATGTTGCTGCAATGGCGGCTAGAAGATATTAGCGGTCGTATGCGCGTCGAAGATGAACGTAAACAAGCGGTTGCTGCACTGCTTCAAGATCAGTTGTCTGAGTTTCACAATGTCGATCGCTATCATCGAGGAGAACTGCCCCCGATCGAACCACAAACACTATGGCTAGTCGTTCAAGGCGTGGTGAAACTGACGACTTTATCGCAGCGCGGCGAAGAAATCATGATTGGTTTAGCAACCGGGGGACAGGTCTTTGGTGCGAGTTTAACGAAGCTCATGACCTACCAAGCAGCGGCGCTAACTGATGTAAAGCTCGTTGCCATTCCCATATCAGAACTGCATCAATCCGCGCAGCTTTCTCAAACGCTCTTACCCCGAATCATGCAGCGACTCCAGCAAACTGAACGGTTTCTAGCAGTGCATGGATATTTACGCACCTGCGATCGCTTTGAGCAATTATTGCAGTTGTTGAAATCGGAAATTGGAGAAGTGACTGCGATCGGAACGCGGCTGAAAGTGAAGTTAACGCATCAAGATTTGGCAAGTGCTTGTTGTACAACGCGCGTGACGGTTACTCGCTTACTCGGACACTTGCAACAAGAAGGCAAAGTTGATTTCGATGCTCAGAATCATTTGATTGTGAAAGACTAGCCTGTTCTAGGAGCAGGACCCCCAGCGCCTGAAGGTCCCTTATCATTACTTGTATTCTGTGTTTTTTTAGTGGGAGCATTGAATCAAAATGCGTTTTGGTTGTTCACATTTGAGCATTGTAAGCAACTGCTTCGAGCCGAGATTGAGTCGAGTTTGCTGCTTCGTCTGCGATTGGAAGAACCCCAACATAGTCTGATCAAGAGCGATGCAAAACACTTTAGTGTATTGTTTCTACAAGCTGATGGTTCTTATCATGCAGTACGATCGAGCATAAGCTTCTCTAGCTGTAGGACAGTCTTATGATTACATTAGGCTGTGATGAGCGATACCATATTATCAATTCTCTATCTGTCCAAGTTTATAAGCAAAGAAAACTAGATTCTAAGATAGTCTTCCAGGTATCTGCTTGAGTTGATAACTGACGAACCGTAGGTTGCCTGTGGCGTTGAGAAGTGATAGAGGAGTAGCTGTCTAGTTTTGGCTCTAATTCTTTAGCATAGATTCTTTGGCTCAGATTGACAGGGGTAAAAAACGCTCTGTGTTCGACTAACAGCTCTGTCTGACCTAGAAAGAGAAAGCCAGTTTTTCTAAGGGCAGAACGAAAGCGGGTTAGGATGACCTTCTGCGCTTCTAGGGTGAAATATATCAACACATTACGGCATATCACCACATCAATTGCAGGTAGGGAAGTATCCTTCATCAGGTCATGTCGATCGAATTTAATGATGCGGCAAAGTTCTGGGCAGAAGACGAATCCTTGTTTGGCTTGCCGAAAGTATTTCTTCAAAAGGTTGGGAGGAATGCCGAGAATCTCTAAATCATTGTAGGTCGCTTTCTGGGCTTGTTGAATCACGTCTGCGTCTACATCCGTGGCGTAACACTCGATTCGCTGTTGGCAGAATTCAATCCCTAAAACTTCTGCAAGTAAGACGAGAAAGCTACAAATTTCGGCTCCGGTAGAGCAACCCGCACTCCAGACGCGAATCGGTTCATCGGATTGCTTATCGGCAATAATTTTAGGAATAACTTCGGTGATGAGATAAATCCAGGCGTTGAAATCGCGGAAAAAGCTAGTGAAATTAATCAGAACATCACTCAGCAGGGCATGGTGTTCTTCTGAATGACCTTGTAAATATTGGAGGTAGCTTTGATAAGTATCGATGTTAATCTGCTGCATTCGATGCCGAAATCGTCGCATCAACGTCGATCGCTTATAGCACGTTAAGTCACACGCTCGGCTGTGCTTGAGGTAGTCTAGCAGGGTTTCAAATTCTGAGATGGCTTCATTTATGTTTTGAACTTGATTACTGCTAGAGGACTCCATATTGTGCGAAAGGCGACTCTCGAAGTACATTTCAGCAGACATGCCTTACCTCTTTATTAAATTTACCTCGTAGCTAAAACAGTTGATATTATACAAATAGATTTTTTTATAGCTTGCTAAATTAGGGTACGAATCTACTGCGATCGTAATTCCATAACTTGCGAAGATGTTGAATATTAAAGAGCGATGGGGCTGTATTTTTATGTGGAACTGATTATATGACTATTCAGCACGAATATCATATTAACTTCATGCTGTTCCCCCTGCTTGCGTATGAATTAGTGAGTTACTGTTAAAAACTTTTGTCTACTGTAAAGCGAATACATATATAGCAATCCGTTTTGAGTTGTGAACTCTCGGAAAGCCCCCTAAATCCCCCATTCTGGGAGACTTTGAGCAAGAAGAATTTCTAGAATTCTGAAGTGCTCTCTACCTTCAAAGTCCCCCAAATTTGGGGGATTTAGGGGGCTGAAGCCGATTCAACCGAAGCGAAAACGATTTGTGTATATACGGTAGGAATTAGCGCTAAGGGCAATAAACCCGATGAATCTTGTTTTCGGCTAGAACCTTCTGGCGAATTGAGCCACGATTTCAATCCATTCTCTAGGTTGAACCATCTTGTGTAAATACGCCTCAAATCCAGCCGAAAGTGCCTTTTCGCGATCCTCATCCAGATAAGCCGTCATCGCAACAGCGGGAACGTGCCCGCCCTGTTCTGCTTCGAGTGCCCGAACTCGTTGAATAAAGCTATAGCCATCTTCATCCGGCATCCGAATGTCACTCAGCAAAATATCTGGACGAAACTGTTGAAACTCTTCTAAAGCTGCCGCCGCACTTGTCACCGTCTTGACTCCGATGCCGTGCGCCTCCAGCACAGTGGCAACAAATTCGCAGATGTCCGCTTCGTCATCTACAACCAGCACCCGCAAGCCATCGAGCGACTGAGGTAACTGCGACATCGATTGCCGGGTTGGAACACTGTCGCGACGTTGTGAAGAAGCAACCGAGGAACGGGCAGAAGCAAGGATTTCTTGGGGTTGGCTCAAGTTGTATACGCCAATTCTCAACTGTTCAATTCGTCCCTCTGCGTTACGAACGATCGAGAAATGCAACTCAACCCGCACAGGTTCACCCTGATGAGAACACAAGCGCGTTTGCCAAATTTGAATATCCGTACTTTCAGACAGTTCGATCAGACGAGTCCGAAAGGTGGCACGATCGTTTTCTGCCACGAATACAGCCAGAGGTTTATCGACTAGATAGCTGTGGGGGACATTTAACAGTCGAGCAATCTCTTGATTTGCCTCCAGAATTAAGCCATTGGCATCGGTGACTAAAGCAGCGATCGGGAAAAACTGAAATAGACTTTGGTAAAACTGTGTCTGTTGAAATAGATCCTCCTGGATCACTTCGACCGTTTCTAAACTCGTCTGCATTTGCTCGTAGGTCACTTGGAGGTCTTCAAGCGCTGCACTCATGGCATCACAGTCTACAGCGCTTTCCCCCCGCAGAGCAAAAATTTGTTGTCTAAGGAACTGAAAATGATGGTTAATTTGCTCGTTGCTCATGTTACAAACATTGCTCAGTAATGATACTTGCCTACTGGTAGCATTGCAGGCATTCCCTTTAAGGGTTTCCACCCTCAGAAGCAGCGCAGAAATTATTCAGCAGAGATAGTCTTTCCCTACTTATTCAAGTATAGAGAAATGGTAGCAGCAACGATTAGAATCTATTGAACTTGTCGCGGTAATTCGACCCGGAACGTTGTTCCTTGATTCACTTTGCTTTCGATCGAGATACTTCCTTGCATCAATTCCGCCAATGCACGCACGATCGCGAGTCCTAATCCCGTACCGCCATGATTGCGAGTTGAGGATTGATTCACTTGCCAAAATTCCTGGAAAATCCGCTCTTGATCCGCAGGTTCAATCCCAATTCCGGTATCTTGAACGGCAATTAAAACCCGTCCTTCTGGAAGCTCCCAGACTCCGAGTGTGACCTGCCCCGTTTCCGTAAATTTAATCGCATTCGAGAGCAAATTCGTGATGATTTGCCGAATCCGCACCGGATCATTGACGATCGAGATCGACGGCTGGGCGATGTCAAGATTGAGCAAGATTCCTTTTTGATCCGCAAGACAGCGCAATTCTTGTACGGTGTCGCTGGCAATCTTGATCAAATCGAATCCAGTCTTTCTCAATTGCAGTTTGTTTGCTTTCAGCTTCGAGAAGTCTAGAAGTTCTTCGATCAGCCCCAAGAGATGCTGACTATTACGAGTAATCCGATCGACCATGTGCGTTAAATTTTCATCTTCCATTAACGATACTCGTTTCAGCAGCAGATGAGAAAAGCCCAGGATCGCATTCATCGGTGTGCGTAATTCATGCGAAATCGTTGCCATGAACTGATCTTTTAAGCGATCGCTCTCAGTGAGTTCGAGATTGTGCAGTTGTGTCTCGCGCAGTTGAGCTTCATTGCGTTTGCGGGCGGTAATGTCGCGAATTAGCCAGCGGAGCGCGATCGCTTTACCTTGAGCATTCCGCACAGTTTCAACGGTCACGGCAGTATCGATCGGATTAGCGCATTTGCACATCGTCACTTCCCACTCTTGCACCCGATGAATCGTAGGAAGTTGGTTCAGAACTTCTCGAAAGGCGGAACGTTGGTCTTCGTGAACAAACGAAATTAGAGATTTCTGGATCAAATGTCGTTCAGAAAGCTCGAATAATCTGATCGTGGCTCGGTTCGCTTCGCGCACAGTGCCGGATAAATCTGTAACAAGATAGGCATCGGGAGCAAATTCAAATAGTTCTTGATATCGTTCTCGTTCGGCTTCGATCGTAGATTGAGCCGTCAATAAAGATTCATTTTGCTGTCTGAGTTCTTCTTCCGCGACGTGTAATTCTTCTAAAGCAGAGCGTAATTCTTCCAGGCAAATCATCATTAAGTCAGGACTGTCGATCGCGGTATCTCGTGCATTTTCGTACAGCCGATTTGTGCGTTGCTGTACTGCTTGAATGTACTGACTCAGTAAATCCGTTTCCATAGTTAAGCGGTGTCACGTTTCAATCAGGGAATGCAGGCAGACCGGACTGAATCATTCAAGATTTTGAACGAGCGCAAATCTAACTGAATTAGGAGTTTAGATTTAAGGACAGAACGACTGAGGAATAATTCAGGTGTTAACCTTCTAAACTGTAGGTGAATTACGATCGGTTTTCCATCGATCTTTAGAGGGTGTTTGAAAAGTAATCGTTGATCGCATTCACCCGCCCGGAAATGAATCTCCGGGCTAATCGGGGGAAGCCCACTCAACTGGGCTAAGAACTCCGAATGATTCTCCCAGTCCGCTTCAGCGGGGTTTCTTCCATTAGCCCGGAGATTCATTTCCGGGCGGACTGGCAACGCAGCAAAGCCGCTTTTTATACTTTTCAAACACCCTCTTAGAGTCACATTGATAAATTTGTGAATTAGAACTGTGTTGAGCAATCCGTTTTGGTAGATTGCTCATCGGTTGCTGAAGTGAAAAGTGGCAGGCAGATGATAAAGGTTGCCCCCTGTCCCTCTCCCGCGCTTTCTGCTCGAATCGTACCCCAGTGCAGTTCAACGATGTGATGCGCGATCGCTAACCCCACGCCTAATCCTTTCGCCGCATCGGATGATCTCGCTTGCTGGAAGCGATCGAAGACATGAGGTAGAAAATCAGCCGCGATCCCAATTCCCGTATCAATCACTCGAATTTCAGCTTGATCAAGCATTGTCGAGAGTTCAACAGTCACGCTGCCGCCCTGTGGAGTAAATTTAATCGCATTCGTCAGCACATTACAGAGAACTTGCTGGAGACGATCTCGGTCGCCCATCACAACATCGTGATCAGGTTGAGTTTGCCAAACCAGATGAATCGATTTAGCTTGGGCAGTTGGAGTCATGCTCGCGATCGCGCCTTCAACGATCGATCTCAGTTCGACAGGCTGAAGATTGAGGCGCAGTTTGCCGACGGTGATGCGGGAAACATCCAGCAAATCTTGCACGAGGGCAGCTTGCACAGTGGCGTTACGCTCGATCGTATCTAAGGCTTTCGTCAAAATTGCTGGACTCGGTGGATTCGATCGTAAGAGCCGAGTCCAACCCAGAATCGACACTAGCGGCGTATTGAGTTCGTGGGAAACCGTCGAGAGCAGTTCATCCCGACTGCGGATCGTACTTCTGGCTTCTTGCAGTGCGGTGGTTCGTAATTGTGCAATTTGCAGGTGAGCATTGACACGCGACACGAGTTCTTGTGCTGAGAAGGGTTTGATCAGATAGTCGTCTGCTCCCGCTTCGAGTCCTTCGACGATCGCTTCTTCGCCCGCACGAGCCGAAAGCAGAATGATCGGAATTTCCCTAGTACGTGAGTCTGAGCGCAGTGCTTCGAGCAACCCGAATCCATCTAGCTCCGGCATCATCACATCGCTCAGAATCAGATCTGGGACTTGTGCTTGAGCAACTCTTAGAGCCGTTACCCCATCTGCAACCGCTTCTACTTGCACATGTTCACTCAAAATGCGCGTTAGGTACTCTCGCATATCGGCATTGTCATCAACTAGAAGAATTTTGGATTTTAGATTTTGGATTTTAGATTTTGGATGATTCTTGCTGGAATCTTCTAATCTAAAATCTTCAATCTCCAATCTAAAATCCTCTCCCGGTTGCCATCGCTCTGCCTCCTCCACGTAGGCGGCTGCACCGATCGACGTGGATGCGAGAGTACGATTGGGCGGAATACGATCGCCTTCATCTTGAAGGCGATCGCTTGGTAAATGCTCGATCCCAAACGGCAGCGCGATCGTAAAACAAGTGCCCACGCCGACAGTGCTAGTGACCTCGATCGTACCTCCCTGCAATCGCACTAATTCATGCACTAACGCCAGACCAATTCCTGATCCTTCATAGGTTCGTGCCCGCGCGCCTCGCACTTGATAGAACCGCTCAAACAAATGCGGCAGATGTTCGGGGGCAATGCCCGTTCCCGTATCTTGAATTTGAACAATGGCATGATCATCAGTGGACTGTAGTTTGACTGTGATTTTGCCTGCGAAGGTGAACTTAAAGGCATTCGAGAGCAGGTTAAGGATAATTTTTTCCCACATCTCGCGATCGACATACACGATCTGCGATAACGACGGACAATCGACCACGAGGCGTACTCCGGCTCGTTCGATCGCAGACCGAAACACCGATGCGAGTTCGGTTGTAGATTGCGCTAAATCTGTCGGCTCATAAACCGCTTCCATGCGTCCGGCTTCGATGCGAGAAAAGTCGAGGAGCGTATTGACCAATTTCAATAGACGTAAACTGTTGCGATGAGCCAGTTCTAAGCGTTCTCGATGAACGGGAGGGAGAGTACGATCGTTCAACGCATCTTGCAGGGGAGCCAGCAGCAACGTTAACGGGGTGCGGAATTCGTGAGAGACGTTGCTGAAGAAAATAGTTTTAGCTCGATCGAGTTCTGCCAGAGATTCGGCGCGTTGACGTTCTTGTTCACGCTCAGATTGTTCTCGAACGCGCTGAAGTTCCGCTTCGCGCAGGGCTGCTTCGGCTTTTGCGCGTTCGACCGCCGCCCAAGTGCGTTCGGCGGTTTCCTGCGCCAGTTTTATTTCCGCTTCGCTCCACTCGTGCGGGCGTAGATACTGCACAGCGAACGATGCCGCCCAACGTCCTTCTTTGATGAGCGGAAGCCCCAGCGAAGCCGTTATGTTCAATGCCCGAAACCCTGCGCGCGCCGACTCGCTCATATTCGGCTCCGTGTTCATGTCCGCGATACGCACCATTCTTCCAGCACGCATCTCCTCGCCCACCCAGCCGAAATCGGCAAGCCGTCCTCTGACGATGAGCGGCGGCACGTTTTCGCGCACGTAGTTGTCGGCGATAACAAAATGCTCGTCGTCCGGCTCGATGTCCGCATAATACACGCGGTCAGCCTCCAAGTATTCGCCGATGACGCGCGACGCTGTGCGTTGAACTTCAACCGCGTCGGAGAGCGATCGCAGCGCATCCGACAGCTTGACTTGGAACGCATCCATCTCGGCAGCGCGGCGCAATTGTTGTTCTGCACGTTTGCGATCGGTGATGTTGTTGAACACGACAATGATCTGGCGAGTATCGTTGTCGAGCCGAGACGCACTCAAATCAAACCAGTAATCGATATCTTCGATTTGTTGTTCAAAGCGCTCAGGTTCACCCGTCTCGGCAACCCGGTGAAAGGTTTCTAGCCAGTCTGCTCTCAGCGTTTGATTCAGTTCGGTTGCGATTTTGCCTGCGACATCGCTGAATCCGGTTAAGCTCTCAAACGCTGGATTGACTTCTAGAAATCGCCAATCCGTTGCGCTTCCAGTTTCGTCATAGATCAATTCGATCAGGGCATAGCCTTCGTTGATCGAGTCGAACAGCGATCGATATTTTTCTTCCGATTCACGTAAGGCAACTTGGGCTTGTCGCTGCTCAATTAGATCCGCCGCTTGGCGAGCGAGTAAATCGAGAAAGCGCAGTTCGCGATCGCTCGATCGATGGTGGGTACGCCAGTGGGTTGAGACCATGCCGATCGTTTTGCCCGATCGCGACATCAGCGGGGTGGACTGTGCTGTGAGATAGCCTGCCTCAAGGTGCATTTGCATCGAGCCATCCGGGTCTTCGTTTGGCATATCGAAGTCAACAAAGACACGATCGCCCGTGGAGAGCGCCATCCCGCAGGACGTATTGGAATCCGACTTGATGCGATAGAACCGATCGATCATTTCCTGCTCAAAACCCTGAGCCGCCAGCACCAGGAAATCCTGCGTGGCTTCATCGAGAATTTGCACGGTTCCGGCATCCGCACGGGTGAGCGCGATCGCGGTCGCCACAATTTCTTGATAAATGGCTTGAATGTCGTCTTCCGTCACCAGTTGGGCACTGAGTTCAAGCAGCCGTTGCATATCTTCGAGATCGGCAGCATCAGCGGCTTTCTGCCTGCGATCAATCCTGTCGTTGCTGATGGGTTGCTGCTGGTCACGTTCGGGTTGCATAAACTTCATGCTTTCTGAGTGGAGGTGTTGGCGTTAAATTCGACCGTGTTCTGGATTGGCAACCGGATGGTAAACGTTGCGCCGCTTCCACCAACGCTTGCTACTTCGATCGTACCGTGATGTAACTCGATCAGGTGATGTGCGATCGCGAGTCCAATTCCGACTCCTCCGGGAGTATGACGACTAGGAATTTCTGCTTGCGTGAAGCGATCGGACAAGTAGGGCAGAAAATCAGGATGAATCCCAATTCCGGTATCGCTGACTGTGATTTGAATCTCGTTATCAAGGCGTTCTAACTGGATGTTGACCTGTCCGCCTTGGGGCGTGAATTTGATGGCATTGTCCAGCAAGTTAGTGATCACTTGGCGCAAGCGATCGCCATCGGCAAAAATATCCCTCTGCAACTCATCCGATATCGTTTCGACCAATTGAATGTGTTTTGCTTGCGCCGCTTCCCGAAAGGTGGTCGTCACACTCCGGACGAGAGACGCGAGATCCACAAGTTGAGGCTTCAAGCGCAGTTTTCCAGAGAGAATGTTGGAAACATCCAGCAGATCCTTGATCAGTTTTGCCTCAATGGTAGCGTTGCGCTCGATCGTCGCCAGTGCCCGTGCTGTTGTGTCTGGATCAAACGATCGAGTTTGTAACACACGTGACCCAGAATCGTTGCCAGCGGCGATTGCAGTTCGTGGGTGAGGGTCATGAGAAACTCATTTTTGAAGCGGTTCGCGGATAGCTCCTAGCGGAGTCGGGACATTTGCAGTGCTCAATCACCACTCGCCGATAGTTCCGCAGGGTTCTTGCACACAGGTAGACAGTACTGTAGGCAGCAATCCCCAGTGCATATAGCGATCCTATTCGAGTCGTAAACATTAGAAAGAGTGGGGGGGTAGGGAGTAGGGAGTAAGAAATCAAAACGGGAGCAACACCCCTCTCCCCACTCCCTACTTCTTCACAACCCTCCCTGCTTTACAACTCGCTTAGAGGGTGTTTGAAAAGTATAAAAAGCGGCTTTGCTGCGTTGCCAGTCCGCCCGGAAATGAATCTCCGGGCTAATGGAAGAAACCCCGCTGAAGCGGGCTAGGAGCGCAATTCGGAGTTCTTAGCCC